>JAJRUH010000126.1 GCA_024277895.1 Bacteroidota bacterium
AAATAAGAGAAATTTGAAAGATGGTGTGCCTGTGGGCAGCTAAAATATTTTACACAAGTGCAAGGAAATAGGGTGAAATAAATTAAAACCTTGCACTTTATCGCAAAAAAACAAGTATAAAGTGTTGAATTACAAAATATTTAGCGTTTTTCAGCAAGCCCTATTTATTGCTCCTTTCCATGCATATATAACTTCCGACTGCCGTATGACAGACCTGCTAATACTAAAATTCCGAATCCGCTGTCAATATTTGCGTGCAAAAAAGAACTGTCAAAGTTACAAATAACATTAATAAAATGACCACCTGCTAAAATGATTAATGTAATAATTATCTTAATAATTTTTGTAATTGTTTTTTGTATCATAATTATTAAATTTTTATTTCCTCAAAAATAGCTGTTTAAAACCGTTTAACCATAAGCTTTTATACCCGATTTTTGTGTTTTTCAGTTTATAAGTAAAAATACTCAATACATTCTGAACATTCTGAAATTAAGCTGTTTATCAAATTTTATCAAGTAGGTATTTTAACTCTTTTTGTTATAATTTTTATTACCGGGTTTTTTCACTCTTTAAATAAGGGTATATCCTGTCGTACATTTGTCAAATAAAACAAACAGAATTATAAACAAATTAAAATATACAGTCATGAAAAAGCTCATAAATTTAATTTTGATTTCAGCAGTATTATCTTTTACAGGAAACACTTTTGCATCTCCGGTTAGCGGCCAGCCTCTTAAAAAACCGGATAAATCATTTACTGTCAGCAGTAAATCTCGTACCGTTGAAATGAAAAAAGGTCAAATCTATCATATGAAAATGAAATTGAGAAAAAACCGCTATTATTTTATTGCACTTAAAGGCAAACGCTTTTTAGGTCCGGTTCAATGCAGAATTATTATTCCTTCAGAAAATAATAAAGTTATTTTTGATAATGCCGCTTATGAATTTGATAACAATATAACTTTTTATAATAACAATGACCGGGACGTTGTTGTTGAAATAAAAACTATGCCTTGTTGCTTTGAAAATGAATTAGCAAAAAAAGGAAATGTCAAAATATTACTTGCAAATAAAAAACTGAGAAAAAATGAAACATTTAATTTGGATACTGATTATAATCTGTACGCTGTTAACTAAAAGTTTTGCACAAGTTACGGCTGACTTTTCAACCGATATTACTGAAGCATGCAATTCTGCAAGTATTAATTTTACAAATAATTCAATACCTGATACCGGCTTAACCTATCAATGGGATTTTGGAAACGGACATACATCTTCACTTAAAAATCCTACTGCAGCTTATACGCATCCGGGATTATATACAGTTACCCTGACTGTAACTGACGGAGTTAATTCTGATACACAAATAAAAACAAATTATATCAGTATTTGGAGTTTACCCGAAGCAGCTTTAGGAATAATTGGTGATATAAGCGGCTGTGCACCATTTAACAGACAATTTATTGATTCCTCAGTTCCGGGAAACGGTACTCTCACAAATTGGAAATGGGACTTTGGAGACGGAACATTAAGTAATGAGCAAAATCCGACACATATTTACGAATTTCAAAATAATTATTCTGTATCTTTAACTGTAACTGATGAACACGGATGTTCTGATATTGGTTTTGCAGATTCTTTAATCTCAGTTTATAAACCGCATGCAAGTTTTATTGCTGATTATATTTCTGCCTGCTCTCCGCAGCAAGATGTTAATTTTTATAATAACTCATACGGAGACGGAAATTTACTTTATGAGTGGGATTTCGGAGATTCGAATATGTCATACGAACAAAATCCTGTTCATACATATAATACAAACGGAATATTTGATATATCTCTTACTGTAACAGATAAACATTTATGCACAGATACCTTATTAAAAGAAAAATATATAAATTTATCGGGCGTTGATGCTTCTTTTTCGGTAAATAAAGATACTTTATGCTCGGGCGAAAAGCTGATTATGACCAATACCTCTGCAAATGCCTATAATTATATATGGGATTTCGGTGACGGAACTTCTTCCGATGAAAAAAATCCTTCTCATATATATACTCAACCGGGAACATATGAAATAATCTTAAAGGCTTTTCATGCTACAGGTTGTTCTGATTCTTACAGTAAAATAATAAACGTAGAAAATATTGTTGCTGATTTTAATTTGTCAGATAATTATTCCTGTCAAGTACCTGTTGAAATTCAATACAATAATTTATCCGTAAATGCTGAAGTGTATGAATGGCATCTCGGGAACGGAACACTTTCTGATGAAAAAAATCCGACGGTTGTTTATTCTGAAAACGGCATATATAGCGATACTCTGATTGTATACAGCCCTCATGGCTGCAAAGCTGAAAAAATAATTGACACCGGTCTGGTTATTCGCATACCGCGTGCTTATTTTGCACCTAATCAATTGGAGGATTCGTGGGGTATTAAAGGTTGTACTCCTTTAACAGTAAATTTTTTCGATAAATCTTTTTATAATAATTCTTATGATAGTATTGAACAATATTACTGGGATTTTGGTGACGGTACATCAAGTAACGAAAGTAACCCGTCTCATATTTTTTACGGGGTCGGAAAATCCCTTGTCAGATATTATTTTGTTACAAAAAGAGGATGTGTTTCTGCAAATTATTATTCAATAGCAAGAACCGGAACAAAGCAAAATGCTGATTTTTATAAAAATATTCCTGATACCGTTTGCGCATCACAAGCTGTTCAATTTTTTGATGACTCACAAGATTCAACATTAGTAGATGAATGGTACTGGCGATTCGGCGACGGATATCATTCTATGAAGAAAAATCCTGTACATATGTATGCCGATACCGGATATATGGATGTTAAATTACAAGCATATTATAACGGATGCGGTGCAGCTGAGTTAAAAGAGAAATATATTTATATAAAAGGTCCTGTTATAGCACCGGATTATGACATTGACTGTAAAAATCCTTATGATGCAATATTGAAAAGTAATGCAGTTGATGCAGAAAAAGTTTATTGGGATTTCGGAGACGGATCTCCTGTTGATTCAATTAATTTTAATCCGATACACACTTATCCTGAAAATAAAGTTTATACATATAATTTATTTACAGTAAATAAAAGTAATAATTGTTCTTATAATTTATCAGATATAGTTATTATCAAAGATATAAAGGCATTATTTAATAATGATACAACATATGGTTGTGAAAATCTTGAAGTTAATGTAAACAGTAAAGAGTCTGCAGATGAATATTATTTTAAAAAAGATAATACCTATGGCTTGTATTATTGGGATTTCGGTGACGGGACAAACATTCATACAAATAATTCGGAGATTTCACATACATACTTAAAAAAAGGAACATATAACTTGAAATTGTTAGTAAAAGACTTCAGAGGATGTGCCGATTCTTCAGAACAAACAATAAAAGTCTTCAAACCCGAAACTGAATTCGAAGCCGAAAATATGAGCGGATGTATGCCGATAAATATTGATTTTATTAATAAAGTTCAAAGTGATACAACAATAAGTTTATGGAAATGGGATTTTGGTGACGAATCCGTTTCAAATGAACAAAATCCTTCACATATTTATGATAAATTCGGAGTTTATGATGTGTCTCTTCAAGTAACCGATACTTTGGGATGCACAGGAAAATTAACAAAAATTAATTACATAGAAGCGATGCAGCCGATTCCGGATTTCATTGCTGATGATACGACAATTTGCTTAGGAGATACAGTAAGTTTTATCCCTGCAGATACCGGTAGAATTGCTTCTTATTGGTGGGATTTCGGTGACGGAATAAGCTCTTCGGAACAATACCCCGAACATGTTTATGATGCAGCCGGATATTATCCTGTAACTTTAACATTAGTTGATAATCATGGATGCGATTCAACGAGAACGGTTTCTGACTATATTTATATGCAGAATATACCGCAACCCAAATTTTCATCAACCGACTCTGTATCCGAATGTTATCCTTTAACAGTAAACTTTGAAGATACAACAAATAATTCGGATGTTATTGATTGGTTATGGGATTTTGGCGACGGAGAAACTTCGTCACATTTAAAATTTCCGGAACATATTTATACAGCTCCGGGACTTTATAATGTCAGTTTGAATTTAACTACTTCAAACGGTTGCCGGAGTGAAATTCTAAAATCTGATTTTATAAATATTAAAGGTCCTTATGCCGAAATCATCGCTCCCGATACAGTATGCAGAAATGAAGATGCTACCTTAACAGCAGATAAAAAAAGAGATGTTTTCGAATTACAATGGATTTTCGGAGACGGTGCAACATCTTTCTCAGACACAACCGTTCATGCATATGATAATATCGGTTATGTTCGTCCGGTTTTGTTACTGAAAAGTGATGCAGCCGGAACTTGTGACATTTATTTAGAAGACTCAATTTATATTCCGCAATTAATTCCTGTAATAAATACAACAGACAACTTATTTTCAGGTTGTATGCCTTTTCAGTTAAATGTCTCAAATAATTGCAATGACGCAGATTCATGGTTTTGGAATTTCGGTGACGGGAATTATTCCTCGATTCCGAATCCTCAACATATATATTCAAATTCCGGAATGTATTCTTTAGAGTTAAATATTTCAAATAAATTCGGATGCAGTGATTCTTCCTCAGTACCGATTGAAGTTTTTGCTTTGCCGAATATTGATGTTTCTGCAGATACTTTAATTTGCAGAGGAGAAGAGTTAAATCTTACCGCTGACGGTGCTCAAGCCTATGAATGGTACCCGAAAATATGGTTATCAGAAGATAATCCGAATATACCTCTTGCTAAGCCGGATTCAACAATTACGTATTCGGTAACGGGAACAGATCTTAACGGTTGCCGGAATACATCATCTGTAACTGTACGAGTACAACAAATCCCGAAAGTTAATTTAAAAGATACATCAATCATTATAGGAGAAACAGTATTGTTTGATGCATATTCTAAGGATATTGCAACTTATGATTGGTTCCCGGACTATAATATTAACTGTACATACTGTCCTTCGGTTGCTGTTAATCCCGTAGAATCAACTGTTTATTCTTTAACAGTTACAGATACAGCTAATTGTTTCACAGTAACATATGATGTAAATATTGATATTTTAAAGAAATTTACTGTTGATGTTCCAAATGCTTTTACTCCTAATAATGACGGTATTAATGATATCTTGTATGCCGAAGGCTGGGGAATTGAAAATTTGACCGATTTTAAGATATTTAACCGATACGGTGAAATTGTTTTTGAAACAAATAACAAAAATGAAGGATGGGACGGAACCTATAAAGGAAAATTACAAAATATTGAAACTTATACATATTTGATTACGGTACAAACTTATGATAATAAGTTTATTACAAAAAGGGGAACTGTTAAATTATTAAAATAAAAACCATGAAAAAATATCTTATAATATTTACGCTCAGTTTTTTTATATTTTCAATTCCCGGAAAGGGGCAAGACATTCATTTTTCAAAGTTTTTCTCTGCCCCTTTAATTTTAAATCCGGCTAATACAACTAATTATCACGGAAATTGGAATGTAATCTCAAATTTCAGAAATCAGGAAACTGACAACGGTAACTCATATATAACCTCAACTTTTGCATTTGATTTTCCTGTTTATATCAAAAACGAAAGAGCAGGTATCGGTTTGATTTGGATAAACGATAAATCTTCAAATAATACCCTGTCCGTAAATAAAATCTATGTAAGTACGGCATATTTTATAAAAATTTCAAAAAAGTCATATTTACATATGGGACTGCAAGCAGGGTATGTAATGAAAAAAATAGATTTCTCAAACATAACTTTTCCGGATCAGTTTGATATGAGTATCGGTTATTTTAATCCGGATATTCCGTCATCAGAAATAATACAAAATTCAAATCTGTCTTATTTAGATTTAAATTGGGGATTGATATGGAGTTATAAAACACCTTCATTTACTGTCGAAATAGGGACTTCTATGTTTCATTATAATATGCCTGTCGAATCATTTGCTAATTCTGATAATCGCTTAAAACCCAGATATGTATATCATGTATTTATTGAAAAACTGCTTTTCAACAATTTATTTATTAAACCGAAAATGTTGTACGTATATCAAAATAAGGCATCGGAATTTTTAATCGGCTTTGATACGGGTCTGTTATTTCCGAAAAGTAAAATTACGAAAAATTTTTATGTGGGAACTTTTTTTCGAGGAGGATTAAAGAGAAATCCGGATGCCTTCATTGTTAAATCAGGCTTTAATTATAGAAATTTTGATATTGCTGTCAGTTATGATATCGGAATTCCCGGATATCAATTTTATTCATATACAAAAAATGCTTTTGAATTATCTTTAAGTTTCAAAAGACCGGAAACAAATATTAAAAATAAAACAATTCCTTGTAGTGTATTTTAAATCTCAGAGATTATGAAAAAAATAATCATATATATCATATTTTTTTTAATTACAGAAATTACTTTTTCTCAATCAGAAAATTTATACGAATTAAAAGATTGGCAATTAAAAGGTTACGCTGAAAGTGCTGAAAGATATAATGATGATTATTCGGCTGTAAAATATTATTCCGAATATTATAAACGAAATAAAAATGATTCAAAAACAGCTTATAAATTGGCAGATTTATTTTTTAAAGTAAAAAATTTTCAACAAGCAAAACCAATTTTTCTTGATTTATATCAACACGAAAAAGACAAGTATCCGAAAGCAATTTTTAAATACGGACAAATATTAAAAAATGAAGGCAAATTTGATTCAGCCGCTATATGCTTTCAGATATACAGAGATGAATTACTATATAAAGATAAAAAAAAGGAACGAAATCTTAACATATTGAGAGTTAAACAAGAATTGAAAATCTGTGAAAATACTGTATTCCGTAAAAACGACAATAAAGAAACGATTAATGTGTATAAATTAAATAAAACAATAAATAAAAAATATAAAGAATCTTCTCCTGTGATTTGGAATGATACAAATTTAATATACACCTCTTATATGATTGATTCTGTACCTGTTATAAATATTGAAACACAAAAAAACAAACCTTTTGAAAAATATTATTCAGCTAAATTAATAAATGATAACTGGAAAGGCGGTTTTTTGCCTCCGAAACCCTTTATAAATCTTGAAAATAAATCAATGTCCGGAGGTGTTTTGTCCGATGACGGTTTCCGTTTTTATTTTGCTGCAGGTTATAAAGATATGCACGGAAAAATTTACAGCTCAATTTATGTAAGTAAATTTCTAAACGGTAATTGGTCAGAACCGGAGAAATTAAATAATCGAATAAATTTGAAAAATTATTTTTCTACTCAACCGACAATCGGTAAATGTTATGATAAAAATTTTGACGTAATTTATTTTGTTTCTGACAGACCCGGAGGCTTAGGCGGATCTGATATATGGTATACGATTTATGATAAAATAACAGGCAGGTACAAAGAACCTGTTAATGCCGGCAGTTATGTAAACACACCGGAAAATGAAATTACACCGAGAATTGATAATACAACTAAAGCATTATATTTCAGTTCCGACGGGCATTCAGGCTTCGGAGGTTACGATATTTTTAAAACATTCGGAGAACTCATTAATTGGATTCCCCCGAAAAATATCGGCAAACCGTTAAATTCTTCATTTGATGATTTCTGGTATACAAGTTTTAAAAATGACAGTACCGGATTTATTGTTTCAAACAGAAGTAAAAATCCGGAAATGCAAAATCCCCACTGTTGCTTTGATGTTTTTGAATATGGAATTATAAATAAAAAAACAATTGAGATAACCGATACGATTTTTGAAACAGATGAAAATTTTTACGACAAATTAACCCAAAATAAAGAGGCAAATGAAGATATTAAACAAAATTCATCCCGAACTGTTGTAAAATTACATATTAAAAATAATGATAACGGTAAATATATTTGCTTGGCTGTTGATACAACTGATTATTCCGGAAAATTCCATTTCAAAATAGATAAAAATCAAGAGTATAAACTGACTGTTGAAAAAGAAAACTATACTCCCGCATCTGTTACATTTAACACTAAACATTTGATTAATAACAAATTGAATGTCAAAGCCGTTACCATAATTCCGACAAATAAAAAACCGATTAATTTAAAAAATATCTATTTTGAATTTAATAAATGGGACTTAAATAACAGTTCAAAACAATATTTGGATACCTATCTGTATAAAGTTCTGAACAAAAATAAAAATATTGTAATTGAAATCAGTGCATATACCGACGGTATCGGTGATTCTGATTACAATTTAGTATTATCAAAAAATCGTGCCGAAAGCGTTGTGAATTATCTGGTAAATAAGGGCATTAATAAGAAACGACTAATAGCTAAAGGCTACGGTGAAGAAAAACCCATTGTTCCGGAATTTACAAAAACCGGTAAAGACAATCCCGAAGGCAGAGCTGAAAACAGGAGAATTGAATTCAAAGTCATTGGGGTTATGATTGATGAATAATCTTAATCTTAAAAAAGTATATTATGAAAACAATATTAATAGTTGAAGATAATAAAGAAGTACGAAATGAAATTTCAGATGTATTTAAAATGGAAAATTTTAATGTAATTGAAGCAAACAACGGCTTGGAGGGTTATCTGAAAGGGGTACACAACCTCCCGGATATTATTATTTCAGATATAATGATGCCTGTATTAGACGGTTATAAGATGTATAAAGAATTTAAAAAAAACTCGATGACTGAACAAATACCTATAATATTTTTATCTGCACTTTCATCAGATGATGATATACGAAAAGGAATGAATCTCGGAGCCGAAGATTACCTCACAAAACCAATTAATCCTGACGATCTGATTCTCGCAACCAAAAGCAGACTGAAAAAATATGAAGAAATTGAGAAACGTTTTGATACAGTTAAAACAAACATTACAAATATTTTATATCATGAAATAAACACACCTTTAAACGGAATTATCGGGTTTTCTGATTTTTTAAGAACTCAAGTTGATGAATTATCAAAAAACGATATTAAGCAAACAGCAAACTACATATACAAAAGTGGTTCCAGATTAAATAAATTAGTAAAAAGATATTTAATTTATTCTGAATTGAAAATAAAGTCTGCAACGATTTCAGGAATGAAAAAATTAAGAAATTGTGAATACATCAATACTGAAGGAATTATTAATAAAATTATTGATAATAAAAAATTTAAAGAAAGGAGAAAGGATTTTAATCTGTCTTTGCAAGCAGTTGATTTGAAAATTGAAGATTACTTATTGAAATTGTTAATAGAAGAATTAACAGATAATGCAGTAAAATTTTCATCTCCGGGAAATAAAATATTTATTAATTCATTCATTGACAACGGCAGTTATAAAATTAAAATTAAAAATGAAGGATCCGGAATTACAAAAGAACAAGCTCTGCAGATTAATGATTTTAATCAGATACACCCAAAAAACTGTGTACAGAGAGGTTCAGGTATAGGACTTTCAATTGTTAAATTAATAACGGATATTTACGGTAACGATTTTGAAGTTGAAAGTATCCTGAAAACGTTTTTTTCAGTAACAGTTTCTTTCAGTTATTTTATAAAAAAATAACTGAAATTTAAAAGTGCAAAATAATCTTTATAATCTGACATAATATTGTTCAATGAGGATGAATTAATTCATCCTCATTTTTTGTACGTAAATTTGATATAGGTACTATTACTCATTTGATAAATTGCCGATAAAATAAGCTTTTTTACTCCTGAAATTGATTTTTGAAGAACGTATATTTGCAATATAAAGTTGAAACAAATAATCTTAATATAACCCAAAATTTAAAAGTCATGAAAAATAAACTTTATCATTTCAAATTTAAAAATACATTAATTTTTTTTATTGTATTATCTTTTACTTCCGGTACTTTTGCTCAAACACGTTCTTGGTTAGGAACCACGGATAATAATTGGAAAACAAATTCAAATTGGTCAGACAGTATTATTCCGGATAAAAATACAGACGTAATTATTGAAACTCCCTGTAGCTTTTATCCTATCCTTAACGATTCCGGAGATTCTTGTAAATCTTTAACAATTAAAGACGGTGCTGTTTTAAACATGGTCTTAGGAGGAAATCTTACAATTATCGGAGATTTGATTATCGGAGAAGGTTCTTCCGGAATATATAACGGAGATTGCGGAGAGCTTAAAATTCTTGGCAATTTAATTTTAAACGACAGTGCATCTGTTTCAATTACAGCTTGTAATATTACTTGTACCAGTGCTGCTTTAAGTTCATCAAGCACAGTTAGTTATATGGGGGACAGTATGAATATTAACAATTGGAATTACGGAAATCTTGTTTTAAGCGGCAGCGGAATAATGCGTATCACCGGAGATGTATCTAAACCTACAATTTGTAATAACTTAACTGTTAATAATACGGGAAACAGTCTTGAAATTCCTGAAAATAAAGCTTTGACGGTTAACGGAACCCTGATAAACAATGTCGGAACTTCCGGTATCGTTTTAAAATCGGGACCTTTAGGTGACGGGTCGCTTATATGTTCAACAACAAATATAAATGCTGACATAAAAAGATATATTACCGGTAACAGATGGCATTATTTAGCATCACCGATTGATACTGTCGCTGCTTCAGTTTTTAATGTAAACAATTTATTATGGTGGGATGCTTCCGAAGAATGGACAGGATCGGGAGATTATACTCCTTGGAAAGGGTACAATACTAATCTTGTAAATGCAAACGGATATGCTTATTACAGTGTTGAAGATACTCTTGACTTTCAGGGAAACATAAATGTCGGGAATTATACTCTTACATTACATAAAAGTGCAACGGGAACATCGGATTACCAAGGATGGAATTTAATCGGAAATCCATATACTTCAATTTTAGACTGGGATTCATTAGTCGCTGACGGTGCAATTCCTTCGGGAGCAGAAAATGCAATATACTTCTTTGATGATGAAACCGGTGACGGTTCACAAAGTAATTACAGATATTATGTCCCGTCAACAGGCGGAACATACGGTGTAGGCACTGCCGATGCCACAGGTAAAATTCCTCTCGGTCAGGCATTTTTTATAAAAACGAATACTGATAATGTTACTCTTACATTAAATAAGAATTATCGTGTGCATAATACGCAAGAATTTTACAAAAATAAAACTTCTGAAATTATAAAATTGAGACTTGAAGGAAATAACAATTCGGATGAAATGATATTCAGAATCGTTCCTGATGCCTCTCCTGACTTTGATGCACAATTCGATGCTTATAAAATATTCTCAGGAGATGAAAATATTCCGCAAATATACAGTTACACCTTAACAGAAAAGAATAAGATTGCTATTAACTCAATTCCGAAAATTGATGATAATACTGAATTAAATATAGGTTTTAAAGCAATTGCAGGCAATTACACTTTAAATTTTGAAACAATTTCAGTTGCAACAAATGAAATCTATTTATATGACAATTATCTTAAAACATATACAGATATTAAAAAAACAAAAAAATACAGTTTTGAACATAAAGGAGGTGAAGTTAACGACAGATTTATACTTGTTTTTAAAGGAATTTCATCTGAAATTGAAAATGTTAATACAAATATGATAACACTGTTTCCCAATCCCGCAAAAGATTTTTTAACAATAAAAATAAATGAGAATCAATTTACAAAGGGTACAATTCAAATTATATCTGTAACCGGAAAAATATGTTACACATCCGAAATAAAAAATGACTGTACTAAAATTAATCTTAAAAATTTTGCTGACGGAATGTATTTTTTAAAAATTTATAAAGGGAATTCTGAACCGGAAACATATAAATTTCTTGTCCGAAAATAAACATAGCTTAATCCTTTCATAATTTAATAAATTTTGGTCAATAATCAGGGCGGGAGAATTCCGCCCTTTTTACACAGTTGATATTCAGCAGTTATAATTATTAGGTGTAAATACTCATTTTAAATATTTATCCTCAATTAGGATTTTTTACTCTTAAATAAAAGCTGTTGCCGGTGTAATTTTGAAGAAAGTTACAGAACTTAAAATTTATTAATAAATGAAATTTAAAGGAAATGGAAGCATTAAAAAATCAACCGAAAATCTTAACAGTAATTATGATATTTTTCTTCCTGATGTTCACATCTTTTAATATAAAAGCACAAGGAGAACTTAAGATTTCAGATAACGGAAACCTTATAGTATCATCAGACACATATTTGACAATACCGGGTAATCTTACTGTAGGAAGCGGTGCCTCGGGAGTACTTAAAACTGACGGAACAAACATTACGGCAGCCGGACAGCTTAATCTGAATGCCGGTTCTGAATTATTTCTTACATCCGGAATATTTTCGGCAAATTCGGCAAATATCAATTCTGCAAGCACTGTAACTTATAATGGATCTGACCAAAATCTGAAAAATTGGTCTTACGGAAATTTAATAATCGCCGGAACCGGAACAAAAACCGTAACCGGAGATGCCGTTACACCGACAGTATGTAACAATTTGACAGTAAATAATTTCGGAAATGTATTAAGTATTCCTGAAAATAAAGCTTTAACAGTGCAAAGTATTTTAACAAATAATGTCGGAGTAAACGGTATTACCTTAGCATCAAGCTCTTCAGGTGACGGATCTTTAATTTCTTACACTTCAAATGTTGATGCAACAATTAACCGATATCTAACGGGAACACGCTGGCATTATTTATCCTCACCTATTAATTCAGCACCTTTATCATTATTTAACACTAATAACTTTATGTGGTGGGATGCTTCAATGGATTGGGCCGGATCAGGAGATTTTAATCCGTGGAAAGCTTGCGGAGCAAATTTAGAAAATGCTCGCGGATATGCTTATTATTATTATGAAACAACAATTCCCTATAAAGGAGAAATGAATGTCGGTAATTATTCTTTTACTTTAAAAATGTATTCTTCAGGAGATCCGGATTATCAAGGATGGAATCTTGTCGGAAATCCATATACTTCTGTATTAGACTGGGATGCAGCGGTATCAGACGGTGCAATTCCGACCGGTGCCGAAAATGCAATTTATTTTTTTGATGATGCAACCGGTGACGGAGCCCAAAGCAATTACAGATATTATGTGCCTTCATCTGGAGGAACATACGGTATAGGAACCGAAGATGCTGACGGAAAAATTCCTATGGGACAAGGTTTTTTTATTAAAACAAATACAGATAATATTGTATTAAACTTTAATAAAAATTACAGAACACATGCTGTTCGGAACTTTTACAAAAATCCCTCGGATGAATATATAAAACTCATAATTTCCGGAGGAAAAACAGATGAAACAATTGTACGAATCGTTGAAAATTCTACACCGGGTTTCGATTCACAGTTTGACGCAAGAAAATTATTCCCGATTGATGTTTCAATCCCTCAAATGTATATAATCGGATCCGATTCAAAAATTACGGCAATTAATTCAATACCGAAAATAGAAAAAAACACAATTATTAAATTAGGAATAAAAGCTGAAGAAGGAGATTATGAAATCAGTTTGAAAGATTTGAATTTTTATACGTATGATGTTTATTTAGTTGATAATAACAATAATTCATTTATCAATTTAAATGACGAAGAATTATACAATTTTCATTACTCCGGAGGTCAGAATGAAGAGCGCTTTTATTTAACTTTTCATTCTCAGACATCGGATATCAACGATAAAATTTCAGGTAAAATTAAAATATATCCGAATCCCGCAAGTCAATTTATAAGATTTTCCAATAATACGAATTCTGAATTTGAAACTATTAAAATTAATTCAGCAAACGGTAAAATTATTTATTTAAACAAACACTCGAAATCAATTAATGAAATAAATTTATCACAATTTTCCGACGGTGTGTATTTTATTGAAATAAAATTACTTAACGGAACTGTTTACCGAAACAGGATTATATTAAAAAAATAGATTAATAACATTATTAAAAAATTAAGTTATGAAACATATAAAATTAACTCTTACAATCTTGATAACAGTCTTGTTACAAGCAACCGTATCCTTTTCTCAAGGAATAGCAGTAAACGATGACGGAAGCGATGCCGATGCATCTTCAATATTAGATGTAAAAAGTGCTGCAGGTACTCAAGGTTTCTTATTACCTCGTTTGACCGAAGCTCAAAAAAATGCAATTACAAGTCCGGCAACCAGTTTATTAATTTATCAGACAGACGGAACTACCGGATTCTATTTTTACGACGGAAGCAGCTGGACACCTGTCAGCAGTAAAATAAAAAGTTATACAACAGTTGCTGATGCAGAAGCTGTATCCGGAACAGACAATGAACTTTGCTATGTAGATGAAACCGAAACATTTTATAAATATGAAGTAACAGGATCTTCATATACAGATGATAATAAATATGTTTTGTCAACTAATGACGGAGGAAATACAAGGTGGATAGGTGTTGCCGGGCAATATAATTTAGGTGTGCTTTCTCTTGCTCCGATAATCCATCTTGATGCCACTTCAGGCAGTGCAACAATAACCGATCTCAACAAAATTTATTATATAGAAGCTGCAGTTTCAACAACCACGATTACAATACCTGATGCAACACCTGCAAATGAAGGTTGGTTCTTAAGGTTGTATAAATGCAGCGGAAAAGGTGAAATACAAATACAAACTACCGGCGGTCAACTTATTGACAACGTTACTCCTGCTGTAATATATCATACCGGTAAAGGATTTTATATTAAAGCAGATTTGCATGATACGCCTCAATGGTTAAAAATTCAGGACAGCAGAACATATGTTCCGATAGTTATAAATACCGGTGCAGATTACGGAGCAACTGAAAATTGGGATTTTGATTTCCTGAAAGTTAACACAAATTCCGGAGACATTAATGTTACATTACCGCCTGATATTTCAGCTTTTCCGGAAGGTTCAACCAGAATGTTTTTTAATACGGGTAATAACTTACTTTACGGAATTCCGAACGGAAATGTTATCGACGGTTCAACAGAAACACGTGTAATTGCTCCCGGAGGATATATTGAATTGCAAAAAATTGACGGAGTAATAAAAATTGTTCGAGAGAAAAATTTATCAATAAAAAAAACAGCTGAAGATATCAATTATTTAGAATGTTGGCTGGATGCCTCTCAATTATCAGGAACAGACGGAAGTTCACTTACAACTTGGAATGATTTATCCGGTAAGGGTAATAATTTTACTGCAGTAAATGCTCCGACTTTACAAACCGATAAACAAAACGGAAAAAACATTGTTAATTTTGACGGTTCCAACGATGTAATGAGTGCAGGAGATGTCGAATTATTTGATAATACAAGAGGATTTACTATTGTTGCAGTAATAAGGCCGAAAGACACAAAAAGAATGGCAATATTGTCTAAATATTTAACGTCCCCGAACGGTCGAGAATTTGCTTTCGGAAACCGAGATAACTTTTTATTTGAAGATTTAGATTGGAATAGTTATACGGGAGCTGTTATTAATATGGGATTGGACGAATTTCAAATTGCAGAATTTGTCTGGTCTCCGGGTAATCCTTTTCAATTATTTATAAACGGTGTTTTACAAACATCAGGCAATATTTCAGTAAATGATATTACAGACGGAGCAGGAAATTTAAAACTCGGATGCGGAGATTATACTCCGGTAGGATTTTGGAACGGTGATATAGCAGAACTAATGATATATTCAACAGCTGTTTCTTCTTCAAACAGAAAATATTTAAGAGATAATCTTGCTGCTAAATGGAATATTGATGAAATTATAATTGCTGACGGAGGAGCAAAATATTGGCAACGTGACGGAAATACAAATACTTTAAGGCCTGATGTTCCGGATGATAATTTAGATTTAGGTACCGGAACTGTAACCGGATCTAACTTTATTTTTAATACCGGGGGAACGGCAACGCCTTCTGTACGACAAGTTGTCGGAACAGAAGAAGCAGTTACAATGGATAATATTTCAGTACAATTAAGTACAGGTACATATCATAACTTACAACTAAAAACCCTGACAGGTTCATTTGACGGGAACTGTAGTGCAAATGGGATTTTTTCCGGTGTCAATAATACAGGAAGTACTAATGCCGTAATATACACAACTACATATACCAGTCTGATTAGCAACACGTGGAATTTTGCTTTAGGAGGGGATTATGTTGTCTATATGTTAAATGACACAGACAACAATCTATGGTATAAGATTACAATCCAAATTGGAGATAATTGGACAAATAATTTAATTATGATTGAACGATTGTATTAAGTATTATAATTCCCCCCAAAATTAAGACAACAATTTAAGTTATAATTATTAATTAAATTTGTTGCATTATGAATAAGCGAAGAAATTTTACCGCAAAATTTAAAACTAAAGTAGTTTTAGAAGCATTATCAGAACGT
>JAJRUH010000127.1 GCA_024277895.1 Bacteroidota bacterium
CTGAAAAAATCGAAAAAATTATAAATTTCGGAAAAGAACTAAACTCTAAAATTATTGAAGTTCTGCCGGATGTAAAAAAAACTCTTTCAAAACTTCAAAATACAAAATACAAATTAATAATTGCCACAAAAGGCGATTTGCTTGACCAAGAACGCAAACTTAAAAAATCCGGTTTAGCATCATATTTTCATCATATTGAAGTAATGAGTAATAAAAAAGAAGCTGATTATTTAAAGCTTCTGAACCGCTGCGATATAAACCCGGAAAATTTTCTTATGGTAGGAAATTCCTTAAAGTCAGACATAGTACCTGTTTTGAAAATAGGAGGAACGGCAGTTTTTATACCTTTTCATACAACTTGGATACACGAAGAAACTGATGAAAATGAAATTGAAAAATACGATAATTATTATAAAATAAATAGTATTAAATATTTTGAATTTTAATAATAAGTAAAATGAAAAAAAATCTCCTGATTATATTTATTTGTCTGATTAGCAATTGGTTGTATTCGCAAATTCCTGTATCTTTCGATTTAAGAAACGTAAACGGGAACAATTACGTAACTTCCGTAAAAAATCAGCAAGGAGGCAACAGTTGGACTTTTGCGGTTTGTGCTTCGGCAGAAAGCAATTTGCTGATTAACGGAAATTGGGCAGCTGCAGGAGAAACCGGAGAACCCGATTTAGCAGAATATCATATTGATTGGTGGAACGGTTTTAATAAAAACAACAATGATGATGCCGGAGGAACTAACACATCCGGTTTTGATGTTCATTCGGGAGGAACTTTCTCGATGGCAACCGCATACCTTTCAAGAGGTGAAGGTTTTGTAAGAAATACCGACGGACAATTATACAATACGCCGCCTGACAGATACAATCCGAATTACAGATATTGGTATATTCCTGAAATTGAGAATTATACAATAGATAATAGTCTTACGGGAATTGACACTTTAAAAGCGAAAATAATGCAAAAAGGAGCTGCTGCCGCTGCAATTTGTTATGATGCATCTTTTATTGATACAAGTTTTAATCATTTTCAACCGGCTTCAAGTAATCTTGCGGCTAATCATGCAGTTGCAATTATCGGCTGGGATGATAATCATTCTGTTCCTGCAGCACCTGAAAACGGAGCTTGGCTTGCAAAGAATTGTTGGGGTACATCCTGGGGCAAAAACGGTTATTTTTGGATTTCATATTATGATAAATATGCTTGTAAAACTTATGATACAGGTGCACATTTCTATGCCGGTGCAGATACTTTGCCTTACGACATAATTTATTATCACGATTATCACGGCAGACAAGATGTTATGACTTCAGCAGATTCGATTTTTAATGTGTTTCACGCAAAAGAGAATGTAAGATTAAAATCTGTTTCTTTTTTTACCGAAAGCGAAAATGATAATTATACAATTAAAGTTTTCGGAGGTTTTAACGGAACAAATTTAACTCACATAAAAACTGCAACATCAGGAACAATTTTGCATAAGGGATTTCATACAATAAATATTCCCGGAGATGTTCCCGTAAACAACGGCGAGAATTTTTATGTAATGCTTTCCTTGTCGGACAGCAAATTTGCTTACGACAGAACTTCAAATATTTCAATTACTTACGGAGGAAAATCCTCAAAAAATCTTATAGAATCTTCGGCAGTTTCGGGTGAAAGTTATTATTCAGAAGCGGGACAGTGGAATGATTTTTATGATTACAACGATCCGTCAAGTTTTGACGGAACAGGCAATTTTTGTCTGAAGATTTCGGCAAATTATAACGAAAATTTAGGTGTTAATGAAAAAAAACAGGAAATTAATATTTTCCCGAATCCGGTTAAAAATATTTTATATATTAACTCTTCCGAAAAAGTTTTTTGTAAAATAATTGACATTTCCGGGAAATATATTTTAAGTAAACGGATAATCGGAAATGATAAAATTAATATTTCCGGATTAAAAAGCGGTATTTATTTTGTCGAAATTTTAGGTTCGGCAGGGTATGAAATAAAAAAGATTATTATTCTGTAATAATACAAAACCCTAAAATATGAAAAAAATAATATTTTATTTGCTGATAATCAGTTTGATAGTTTCTTGTAAACATCAGCAAAAAGTAAGTTCGAGCAATCAACCGGTACCATTAATTTTGGTTTCAAAAGATTATAATAACACGCACGAAAAATGGTTAAGTAATTCTGTCGGAAATCATAATTTAAAATGTGTAAATATGTATGCCGTTAAAAGCTCGGATTCAATAAATTTATTATTAAAAAAAGCTGACGGGATAATAATTTCCGGCGGAGAAGATGTTAATCCTTCACTTTACGGAAAACAAGACGAAATTGAAAGATGCGGAACTATAAATCCGCACCGCGACAGTTTGGAGCAAAAAATGATACGTTTTGCCGTTAAAAATAAAATTCCTTTATTGGGAATTTGTCGCGGAGACCAAATTCTGAACGTTACGGAAGGAGGCAGTTTGCTTATTGATATTCCGACGGATATAGGCAGCAAATATCTGCACAGAGATTCGCGAAAAGCAAAAGAACATAAAAGTACGGCTGTTTATCATTCTGTTTATATTGAAAAAGGCACTTTTTTATACAATATCGTAAAAGTTGACAGCGGAAACGGGTACAGCAATCATCATCAGGCAGTTAAGAAACTTGCAAAAGGTTTCAGAATTTCGGCATGCGCAAAAGATAAAGTTGCGGAAGCAATTGAACCTGTCGATACGCTTTTACATCCGTTTATTTTGGGTGTTCAATGGCATCCGGAAGCTATGGACGTTAAAAATCCTTTGTCCGGAAGAATAGGACGTAAATTTATGTACAAAGTAAAGCAACATTTTCTAATTGATTAAGAATAAAAAACTATGTCGGGAAGTAAAAAAGCTATTTACGGTGCCGTTATTGCGAATATTGCAATTGCAACGAGTAAATTTATTGCGGCAATTTTTACGGGCTCCTCAACAATGATGTCGGAGGGAATTCACTCTTTGGTGGATACGGGAAACGGAATTTTGCTTTTGTTAGGAATTAAAAAAAGTAAAAAACCTGCTGATGAAGAACATCCGTTCGGATACGGAAATGAGGTTTATTTTTGGAGCTTTATTGTTGCCGTATTAATTTTTGCTTTGGGAGGAGGTATAGCCCTCTATGAAGGAATTGTCCATATTTTGCATCCTCGTGAAGTAACTGATGTAATTTGGAATTATGTTGTATTAGTTTCGGCAATTCTTTTTGAAGGAACTTCGCTTATAATTGCTGTTAAAGAATTTAATAAAACAAGAGGCGATGTTTCTTTGTATAAAGCACTTACGGATACAAAAGACACTACTACCGCAGCTGTTGTTATTGAAGATTCGGCAGCTGTAACCGGTTTAGTTCTTGCTCTTATTACTCTGATACTCGGGCAAGTAACCGGAATCGAATATTTTGACGGAATAGGTTCTGTTCTTATCGGTTTGCTGCTTTTAAGCGTTTCAACTTTTTTTGCAATTGAATGTAAAAGTCTTTTGATAGGAGAAGGACTTTCGAAAAAAGATATAAAAAAAATAATTAATATTTTATATGAAGATGAAGATGTTACGGCATATAAAAAACCTTTAACATTGTTTTTCGGACCTGATGAAGTTTTAGTAAATCTGAACGTAAATTTTAAAGACGGTTTGGTATCCGACGAAATAGAAAAAATAGTTGACCGGCTCGAAAGCAAAATTAAAACGGAAATTCCGGCTGTTAACAGAATTTTTATTGAAGCAGAAACAATTCTTACAAAAAAGGGAAAACCGAAAATCAGTGAATAATTTTATTTTTCGTTCATAATTTTATATAAAGAATCCAATTTCGGGACAAGAATAATTTCTATTCGTCGATTTTTTTGTTTGCCGGCATCTGTTTTGTTGCTTGCAACGGGTTTGTGCATTCCTCTGCCCGAAGCTGTTATTCGCTCGGGTTTAATTTTTGTGTGTTTTGTAAGAATATCAACAACCGACAAAGCACGTTCGGTGCTGAGTTTCCAATTGTATTTATCGGGTCCTGTATTATCGGTGTGTCCTTCAATGAGAATTTCCGTATCGGTGTTTTTTTCAAGAATTTTCCCGAGTTTTATTATTGCTTCTTTGCCTCTTTTGTCTATTGCCGAACTGCCGGTTTTAAAAAGCAATTTTTCTTCCATTGCCACATAAACTTTTCCGTCTTTCAGATAAACGTTTAATTCCGAATTATCGAAACTTTCCAAGGCATCATTTATGATATTTTTAAGTTTATTGACTTCCGCTTTATTTTTGTTTATCATATTTTCAAGCAGAACTAAGCGTTTTTGTTTTTCTTCTAAAGAATTTCTTAACGAATCAATTTGTTCGGATTTAAGTTCTTGTTCTTTTGTCAGTTTATCAATAAGTTCGCTTTTTTTGTTAAGTCGTTCTTCGGCTTCTCTAAGTTTTTTTTGTTTTTTTTCATATTCTTTTAAAGCATCTGATAATGAATTGCTTAGATTGCTCGTATCGGATGACAGCTTGTTTGTTTCAATTTTCAAAGAATCAATTAAAGACTTATTCCTTTTAAGCAGTGCATCATTATTTAATTTGGCATTTTTGTAATCATATACAGTTTTATCAAGGGCATATTCTAATGAGTCGATTGTTTTTTTATCTTTTGAATTTAATATATCATATTTCTTTTTTGTTACGAGACACGATGAAAGCAAAAACAATATAACAGTTATAATGACTAAAAATTTATTCATAATTGGATTTCAGAATTTTTGCAAAGGTAAGAGAAATCACTCTTGTTTGAAAAAGAATTTATAATAACGTAAGGTAAATATAATATTTAGGGCTTGCTGAAAAACGCTAAATATTTGTGTTTCAGTTGCTTACAAGGTTATTTACATATACAAGTGCAAGGTTTTTAATTCATTTCACCCTATTTCCCTGCACTTGTGTAAAATATTTTAGCTGCTCACAGGCACATCATCTTTCAAATTTCTCTTATTTCGTAGTATTTACATACGACTTCAAACGAAAAACTTGAAATCTGATGCACCTGTGAGCTTTTCAGCAGTCCTATTTATCTCGCAGAACATCAAAAGTGCTTTAGATTTTAACTGAAAATCAAAAAATTATTAAGTGTTATTATAAGCGATTTTCAGTTCAAAAATATTGTGCTTTTATTTTTTGTTATAAAGATTTCAACAATATCAATAAACTTTATAAAGTTACCATTTTCAGGAATTCATCTTTGTCCATTTTTATAATTATTTTTTCGACACTGTTAATTTTTTGTATTAATAATGTTGAAATATCTTTTAGTTTTTCAACGAGTTCCAATAGTTCTTTTTGTTTCTTTTTTTCTGCTTTATCTCTTTTTTCAAAAATATTTTTTTTGGCGGGATGTATGTATTTTTGATAAATTTGCATATATGTATTGTGTAATTCGGTATGCAAAGGTTCTATTTCAACAAAATCCGGAATATCAGAAATAAACTGCCCGACACCGTAATACCACTTTCCGAATGTACAGTCTGTGTATAATTTAGGAATGGAATCTTCTCCTGTTTCAAAGCCTGATGCTAAAGCCAATGCTTTTGCATGCCATTGTATGTGTGATGCTTTTGCATCTCTTAAATTAGTAATAAAATCTTGTTGTGTCATTTTATATTATATTATTAAAAAAAATCAAATGTATTAACTTTAAAGCAATAAAAAATTTACGAAAGTTAGCAAAAGGTTAACAATAAAAAGAGGGTATATGTTATTTAACATATACCCTCTTTAACTTAAAATCATCGTATCACTTTTGAATTTAAACCAATTGAGCCTAATAGTCAATCAGCTATATATCAGCATATTGATACGATGACTTGCGGATTAAAAATATACTTAAAACGACAAAATAGTTTTTTTAATAATATCAGCCGCTTCTCTTATTTGTTCTTCGTTGATAACCAACGGCGGAGCAAAGCGGATTATGTGTCCGTGCGTGGGTTTTGCAAGTAAGCCGTTATCTCTTAATTTAAGACACACGTCCCAAGCTTCTTTTCCGTTTTTCGGTTTAATAATCATTGCATTAAGAAGTCCTTTACCTCTTATAAGTTCAATCATATCGGAATCAATTTTGCGAAGTTCTTCTCTGAAAATTTTTCCGAGGCGTTCGGCATTTTCGGCTAATCTTTCTTCTTTGATAACTTCCAATGCAGCTATAGCAACTTTTCCTGCCAAAGGATTTCCTCCGAAAGTAGAACCGTGTTCTCCGGGTTTTATTACAAGCATAATATCGTCATCTGCCAATACTGCCGAAATTGGCATTGCTCCGCCTGAAACAGCTTTTCCGAGAATTAAAATATCGGGTCGTACGTTTTCGTGGTCGCAGGCTAATAATTTTCCTGTTCGTGCAATACCGGTTTGAACTTCGTCGGCAATAAACAGTACATTTTTTTCTTTACATAAATTGTATGCTTTTTTCAAATAGCCGTTATCCGGAACGTAAACACCTGCTTCGCCTTGGATTGGCTCAACAAGGAAGGCAGCAATATTTTCGTCTTCAAGTTCTTTTTTCAGGGCTTCAATATCGTTATAGGGAATTTTTATAAATCCGGGGGTATATGGTCCGAAACCTTTGTAGGCATCCGGGTCGGTTGACATCGAAATTATGGTAATGGTTCTGCCATGGAAGTTGTTTTCACAAACAATTATTTTTGCTTCGTTTTCCGGAACTCCTTTTTTTTCGTAAGCCCATTTTCTTGCAAGTTTTAAAGCTGTTTCGTCGGCTTCGGCACCGGTATTCATCGGAAGAACTTTGTCGTAGCCGAAATATTTTGTTACGTATTCTTCAAATTCACCAAGTACATTATTGTAAAATGCTCGTGAAGTTAAAGTTAATATTTGAGCCTGGTCAGTCATTGCTTTGATAATTTTAGGATGGCAATGTCCTTGATTAACGGCAGAATATGCCGATAGGAAATCGAAATATTTTTTACCTTCTGTGTCCCAAACGTAAACTCCTTTACCTTTTTCCAAAACAACAGGCAAAGGGTGATAATTATGAGCGCCGTATTTTAATTCTCTGTTCATATAATCTTGTGGATTCATATCAAATTATTTAAAGTATTAATAAAAAAGAAAAATATTATTCGCAAATTAAAGAAATTTTAAGAACATTAAAATCAAAAGAAGGCACAATTTTTTTTATGTTAAAGAACAGTATAAATTTTCGATTATTATCTAATGTAAGAGGAAAATCATTTCTGCTTTTTTTCTGTTTTAATATATGTATTGAAAAGTACTATGTTAAGTTTTTAGACCAAATTCATTTGAAATTTATTCTTTCATAATTTGTTTTGAAATTCTTAAAATTGTATTGAAATATTGATTGCAGTAATCAGTAAGAATTTTTTTTGTGTCATCAGGATAAGATTTATAAACTTCAAGAACAGATTTTTCAAGATTTTTTTGATTTTTTGAAAATTCTTTTTCCGTTAAGGTTTTAAAAATTTCGGCTTCTTCAACTCGTTCCGGATAATTTTCTTCAATAAAATTTACATATTTGTTAAATGTAAAATAAGCGTGTTGCGGAAATAAATCTAAATTATTTTTGTTATTCTCAAATTGCAGTTTTTCGGCTTCTTTGAAGTTTTTTAATCTTACGTTTTCGGGTGTGTTGTATATTCCGAAATAAACAGGAATGTAAGGGAAAAGGCAGCCGTTATACGGAGCAATCCAAATTAATGCACCTATTGCCGAAGGCATATTACTTCGCAACTGTGCAACAAAGCTAAATTGAGTTGTTTCCGTGCAAATAGGTCTCACTTTATTTTGATGCGGATTTTTATTTCCCGGGAGTTGACAAAACTTTGTACCTCCATAATGACTTGATAAAACCGTTTCAATATCTTTTACAGAAATTTTCTTTTTCGGGTTAAATGAAAAAGGTAAAACATCATTTTCGGTATATTTTTTTTCCGAGAAATAATTAACTCCGGCAAGATGTCGCGGAATATTATAATCGGCAATATTACAAGCGGAATCTCCGTATGCTTGTCTGAAATTAAATTCACCGTCTGTTTCGGGATTATACCAACCGCGTTTTACGGCATAGCTAACAATATCCGGTGAAGCAAGAAAATTTGCGGTATCCTTTAAGTTTACTTCCTGAATTGTGTAATAGTTCGGAATTATTGCAATTTCGTCGTCGGGTATTCTTTGAGCAATCCAATGTCTGCCTTTTACAATTGAAAGCATCCACACTTCCTTACTATCGGCAATTGTATATGTACGCCCGGACGATTCATAACCGTAATTTTCAATAAGTTTACCTGCAAGTTTTATTGCACTTTTTGCATTTGCTGCACGTTCTGCTAATATTCTGCGTAAATAATATCCGATATTTCCGGTTGCAGTATCTTCTCTTGATTGACAGGCATTTGAACAAATAACAACAGAATGTTCATTCATATATGCATCAGCAAATTTGTTTTTTGTAACTTGAAAACGAAGATATGAAAATGATTTATCAGTTTGTTTAATTTTTGTTCCGTTAAGTAAAGTTAAAGAATATGTTTTTTTATATTTTCTTTCCGGAACTTTAAACCAATTGACCAACATTTCTCCTGTATCGTCTTCATTGTGTCCTGCCATTACAGAACCATCGACAGTTATATTTCTTCCTGCTGCAATAGTATAACAATTAATATGTTGTTTTTTTTGAGAATAATCTACCGTAACAAACCGGAAAAATATAAGAATTACCAAAGAGGTGTTTTTTAACATATTCATTATAATTTAAATTATTGATTTTTTCATTTATTTTAAAAGTTATAAATTTACAAAATTTTAATTAAAAACAAATAAATTAGATTGATATGTCGAAAAGAACCATAGTAACTTTACCCGGAGACGGAATCGGAAAACCCGTTCTTAATGAAACTTTAAGAGTATTAGAATCTGCCGGTTTTGAAGCCGATTACGTTGAAGGTGATATCGGTTGGGAATTTTGGAAAAAAGAAGGCAACCCGCTTCCTCAAAGAACCATTGATTTACTTCAAAAACATAAAATCGCTTTATTCGGTGCTATTACTTCAAAACCTAAAGACGAAGCATTTGAGGAACTTGCTCCCGAACTTAAAGAAAAAGGTTTGGTTTATTCAAGTCCGATTGTAGGTTTACGTCAGCATTTCGGGTTGGAAATTTGTGCACGACCTTGTAAATCATATAAAGGAAATCCTTTAAATTTTATTCGAAGAGGAGCAAACGGCGAAATTGAAGAACCTCCGGTTGATGTTGTAATTTTCAGACAAAATACCGAGGGTTTATACGGCGGCGTTGAATGGAGCAATCCTGATGATAAAGTTTATGATGCTTTAATGACACATCCGAAATTTGTCAAAAATTTCAGTAATGCACCGCGAGAAGACGTTTCTGTATCAACAAGAATCTTCACCAAAGAAAGGACATATAATATCTTAAAAGCGGCTTTTGATTACGCAAAAGAATACGGATATAAATCGGTTACGCTTGCCGAAAAACCGAATGTAATTCGTGAAACATCCGGTATGATGTATAAAATGGCATTAGAGATGCAAAAAAATGATTATCCGGATATTGAACTTTGGAATACGAATATTGATGCTCAAATGATGTGGCTTACCAAAAATCCTGAAAATTACGGAGTAATAGTTGCCGGGAATATGTTCGGAGACATTGTTTCCGATGGTTTTGCCGGATTAATCGGAGGATTGGGTTTTGCCTGCAGTGCACAATGGTCGCTTGACGGAGTTGCCGTTTTTGAACCTACACACGGTTCTGCACCGAAATATGCCGACTATGAAACTTCAATAGTAAATCCGCTTGCTATGATAGAATCTGCTTGTATGATGCTTGATTTTATTGATGAAAAAGACATTGCAAAAAAAATAAGAAAAGCGGTTGCGGAAGTAATAGCAGAAGGAAAGGTAAGAACTTACGATATGATGAAAATGAGAGGAACGGCAGACGTTATTGAGAAAGGCGCCGCTTCTACCAAAGAAATGGCTGATGCCGTAATTGCGAAATTGTAAAATTCAGAATTATGACAGAAGACGTAAAAAAACTTTGGGGCGAAGAATTATCTTGGATAAAAGATGAAAAACTTCGCAATGCAACGGCAAAAACCTGGGAACTTGCTTTGGAACGCAGTGTTTTATCTTCTGATGATTTAAACAGAATTCCGTTTACTCTGCTTGTGCCGACAAACGTAACGTTTATGGAGCATAAGCGTTCGGTTGTGCATATTGCGAGGGATGCCGGAGTGCAAATAAATAAATTTTATCACGGAGAATTGCCCGTAAATTCGGATGTTTTAATTGCCGGAGCAATACTTGCCGATGTAGGCAAACTTTTGGAATATGTTTTAGACGAAAACGGAAAAGCCGTGCAGGGAACTTACGGGAAATATTTGCGACATCCTTTTTCCGGAGTTTCAATTGCCGAAGAATGCGGTGTTCCGGCGGAGGTTTGCCATATTATCGCGACACACGCAGGTGAGGGAAATATGGTAAAGCGCTCAACCGAAGCATACATTGTTCATCACGCTGATTTTATGACCTTTTTGCCTTTTAAAGAGAGGTTGGAGGTTTAGAAACTTTCCAAGTCTTCAAGACTTGGAAAGTTCGGTTAAAACGAATACAATATTTGAGGTAAATTTTGTTTCATCAACAATGTTTACCTCAAAATTATATTTAGAAGCTATTTCTAATATCTCGTTTTTAGAAGTAAAATGAAGTTTTTTATATTGCGTTTTGTTAAACTTAAGCAGTTTGGTTGAAAAAAACTCGCTTAATTTAGTTCCTTTGTGCTTTCTTTTCATTTCGGAGTTTCCGTCGCGAATTATTATTTTTCCGCCGGATTTAAGGTGTTTTATACATTTTATAATTAAGTCTTTCTGTTTATCTCTCGGCATATAGTGCAGAACATCGTTAATTATGAAAGCATCACTTTCCGGAAAATTGACAGTAAGAACATCACCACAAGTAAAATTAAGTTTTTCGGTTTTTGAAATATTGTTATTTGCAGTGTTTATTTTTCGGCAGTCGTAATCAATTCCTGTAATTGTTCTTTCCTTAGAACAAAAACTTAACATATACGGCAAGTATCCGTAGCCTGTTCCTATGTCCGTTATTTGTCCTTTTTTAGGAAGTATATTGTTAAAAAACGCATAATTATTTTCAATGCGTGTTTTAATTCTCGTATAATGTTCTAATACAGGTGTTTTGTAGATGTAGTTTGCAATAAGTTTTTTTCTGAAATATGCAGGTATTTCGTATTTTTTTATGATTTTTTGATATTCGTTTTGCATAAATTTGCGAATATTTTTTGCTTGTTCCCTTGATGTATTTCCGTAATTTTCAACAGAAATTCGTTTTAAAATATTGATGCTTATTTGTCCGCTTTTTAAAAACGGTTCACCTTTCGGAATACAATCGCCGGCACCTTGTATTATAATCGGTAAAATATCAATTTCGAGCTCTTTTGCATATTCAAAAGCACCTTTATGAAAACGTTTTATTTCCGAATCGGGCGAGCGGCTTCCTTCCGGATAAATTAAAACCGAATATCCTTGTTTTACCTTCTCTTTCAGAAGTTTGAGGTTTTTTTCAAAACCGTTTGAGGTAGGATAGTAGTCGGCAAATTTTACTATCTTTCCGTAAAAAATATTACTTTGAACCCAGTCGTTAGTTAAAATCAAAATTTTCGGATGCAACATTAATATCAGCGGAATGTCAATGTGAGACTGATGATTCGCAATTATAACAGCCGGTTTTTTAAATTTTTCCCCGAAAGGGTTATTAATTATTTTTTTGACATTAAGCGGAATGTATGCAATGAGTTTTGATGTTATAAAAAGCCAATAATGAAATATTTTTTTCTTGAAATTTTTTCCGAACGGCAAAATCATCAAAATTCCGTACAGTAAAATTGTAATAAGCGAACCTGTAAGAAACACAAGAAAAACAAGCAGGGCAAAAAATAAGTCTTTTGCCGTAACCGGTGCGGAACGTATTTTGCCTTGTTGCTTAATGAGGAAATTAAACAAGACAGGTTGTAAAGTATATGTTACAAAAACCACGGATAAAATGCCGATAACTGAAAGAAATGCAATTGAACGCATCGCTGGGTGCTTTGCAAAAATAAGAACTCCGATTGCCGTAACGGTTGTTATTGCCGACAGCAAAACCGATGTTTTATATGAAGGTAAATTATCAATGCCGAAGCGGTATTTTTGCAGCAAACCTCTTGACATAAAAATCGCATAATCAATTCCGAGCCCGAAAATAAAAGTTGAGATTATTATATTGAAAATAGTGAATTTAAAGTTGAAGAGCCACATAAAACTTAATGTCCATAACCAGCTGATTAACATTGGGATATAAGTTATTAGTGTTAATTCTATTCTGCCGAAGTAAAGTAAGAGAATCATAAAAACAACAAGCAAAGAAATTTTTACAAGTCGGTTAAAATCTTTTTTAAGAATTGTTACAATTTTATCCGTAATATACTTTTTATCAACGATATAAATATTATTTCCGACTTTAATATTTTTATAAACTTTTTCTTTGTCCTTTTGTTTTAATTTTAAAAGTGTTACAATGCTCGTTAAATCTTTATCTTGGGTAATTCAATCATTACCGAGAGTTTTTATAAGTTTTTGTTTGATTTCGGCATTGAGCGGTTTAAAGTCTTTTTGCATTAAAGCATAAAATTCTGAAAAAGCAGTTTCTTTAAAACCGTATTTTTTCCCGTATTTTATAAGTTTTTGTTTTATGCTGTCCGTATTTTTTTCTTTAAAATAATCTTTCCATTTAGAAATTCTTATTTTTTGCAAACTATCCGATACAATAAAGTAACTGACTGAACTATAATTTTTTACTGTGCCGTTCTTTTGAAGTTCTTTAATCTTTTTATTCAAAATATCATTTGTTTTTAATGCATCGTTTAGGGTTTTTCCCGTAACCACAAAATACATTTTTCGTAAAGCATCATCAGAAATTTTATTAAGATTTTGCTCGGCTGATTTTAATTGGGGCGACATATAATTCATTTTATCCATATCGCTTTCAAATCGTGCCTTATGAAATGTAAAAAAACTTGCAAGAGTAATTATTAAAACAATTGACAGTGCATATTTATTTTTATGAAAAGAATGTGCGGTAAAGCGTTCAATAAGGTTTGATTTTTTCCTGTTTTCGGATTTTTTATTTTTCAGGAAATGAGGAAGAACGATTAAGGCAAAAAGTGCCGCTGCAATTACGCTTATTCCTGCATATAAGCCTAAATCTTGCAAAGCCTCCGAACTAACAAAAAGCAGACAAAAGAAAGCTGCCGCAGTGGTAATGCTGCTCATTAAAATCGGAATTGTTATGTCTCCGAAAATTTCGGAAGGATGTTTCTTATTTCTGAAATGAGTAAAGATGTGTAAGGAGTAATCTATTGATATTCCGACTAATACAGAGCCTACGCCCAAAGAAATTGCAGAAATTTCA
>JAJRUH010000128.1 GCA_024277895.1 Bacteroidota bacterium
CCGTTTTCTCTATTGTTTCAAGGTCGGGACCAAAAACTTTTATTCCCATAGGTGCACGCATTCCTGTTTGTAACATTACAAGACGTGTTTGTATAGGTTGCAATTTAGGTGCGGATGTTAAACCCGGAATGTTTGATTTTGATACAATTTCTTTCCAAATATCATCTGTTGATTTTATTTCGGGTCGCCATTGACGAAAATATTTACCGTCTTCATCCGGAATGAGTTCCGATTTTTCAATGACTCTGAAATCTTCTTTTTTCGGATTATAGGTTGAACCATCTTTTAAAACGTATGCCCCTTCCGAATTAACTTTAAACCGTCTTTTATATCCGTCTTCATCAACAATATATTCTGTTTTATAGTTTATTATATTCTCAAACATTGAAGTCGGTGCCGGATCAAGAGCAGAATTTGCTCGCCCCCATTTTCCCACAACATTTTCAACTTCCGGAATACTGTTTACTCGTTTATCAAGCAACCTGATAACGTCCAGATTTTCCTGGACACCGGAATGCGGCATTGTTGTCGGCATAAGCAAAAATGAGCCTTCATCCAAACTCGGCATAAATTCTTTGCCCGTTCCCGGAAAAACTTCCGTAAAAGAATTCCACACTTTAGTTTCTTTTATAAAATTCGGCATAAACCCGAATAGTTTTTCTGTTCCTATCCAAGATAAAATTCCGAAAAAGACTACAAAAACAGGAATTGCAAGAAATTTCTTTTTATTTTCTAAACTCCATTTCAAAATTTGTTTGTAATAATGAACGACCGACAATAATGTTCCCAGTACAACTCCAATCAACGACATTACGAATATATAATTGACAGTCAGGCTGTTTCCTGCTCCGAGCGGCATCCATTCGCGTGTTAAGAAAAAGATTACAATACTTAATGTAATAAATATATTAATGTAGTTTGTATATTTTTTTCTTTTTTCAGACCATTTGTATGAGAATATATTGTTTAAGCCAATGAGGACTAATGCGAGAGCTATCACAGATTTCGCAAGAATTGCCAAAACAATACCGGTAACAATCAAAATTCCGTTTGAAATATATCTTCTTAATTTGTCGGACGGTTTGATTGAAAAAACGAGGTTTGCCAACAAAGGAATAAACATTAAACCGATAACTAATGCCGAAATCATTGCAAAAGTTTTTGTAAATGCCAAAGGGCGAAATAATTTTCCTTCAGCTGCCTGCATAGCGAATACCGGAAGGAAACTGACAATGGTTGTTGATAGTGCCGTAATAACGGCTCCTGCAACTTCTGTTGTTCCTTCGTAAATCACTTTAACCAAGTGCTTACCTTTTGCTCCGATATTCTTTGCCATTTCGAGATGCCGGATAATGTTTTCGGTAAAGACAATTCCTACATCAACCATTACGCCTATTACGATTGCAATACCCGATAATGCGACTATATTTGCATCAACACCGAAACGCCGCATAACAATAAATGTCATCAATACACCAATCGGCAATAAACTTGAAATTAAGAACGATGCCCGTAAATTCATTACTAAAATTAATACCACTATAATACTGATAAGAATTTCAAGTGTAAGAGCTTCTTCAAGCGTTCCGAGTGTTTCTTTTATTAATCCGGTACGGTCGTAAAAGGGTACAATTGTTACTTTTGAAACTGTTCCGTCGGCAAGAGTTTTACTTGGCAGCCCGGGTGAAATTTCCTTGATTTTTTCTTTCAGATTTTTTATAACTTCCATCGGATTTGCTCCGTAACGAGCAACCACAACACCTCCTACAGCTTCCGAACCGCCTTTATCAAGCCCGCCTCTGCGTGTAGCCGGACCAAAAGAAATTTTTGCCACATCTTTTAACCTTACAGGTATATTTTGATTTACCGCAACAACACTTTCTTCGAGATCACTCAGATTTTTAATGTAGCCCAAAGCTCTTACAAGATATTCAACTTTATTAAATTCAATAGTTCTTGCTCCGATATCAAGATTACTTTTCTTTACGGCATTAATAATTTGCGAAACATTTACACCGTATGCTTTCATTGCATTCGGGTCGATGTCAATTTGGTACTCTTTCACAAATCCGCCGATTGAAGCAACTTCTGAAACCCCTTTTGCAGAAGTCAGTCCGTAACGAACATAAAAATCCTGCAATGTTCGCAGTTCCTGCGGATCCCAACCTCCGGCGGGATTACCGTCTTTATCTCTGCCTTCGAGCGTGTACCAATAGATTTGACCGAGGGCAGTGGCATCAGGTCCGAGAGCAGGTTTTACTTTTTCGGGTAAAGTACCCGGCGGTAAAGAATTCAGTTTTTCAAGTATTCTTGTTCGACTCCAATAAAAATCGACACCGTCTTCAAAAATAAGATAAATACTTGATAAACCGAATATTGAATTGCTCCGTATTGTTTTTACGCCGGGTATGCCGAGAAGTGCCGTTGTAAGCGGATATGAAATTTGATCTTCGATATCACGCGGCGAACGTCCCGACCATTCGGTGTAAACTATTTGTTGATTTTCTCCTATATCGGGAATGGCATCAACCGGCACCGGGTCGGAAGGTAAAAATGAATCCCATCCAAACGGCGACGAAGAAATTCCCCAAGCGATAAATATTGCAAGAAACATAAATGTTACGAGCTTATTTTCGAGGAAAAATTTTATTATTTTATTTAACATATTTTTAGATTTGAGATATTAGAATTTAGACAATAGATGTTAAGCATCAGATTTCTGATATTAGATTTTAAAACAAAATAGTACGCTGATTTTTATGATTTTAAAATATTGCCTTATTTTGAAACACTTTAATAATCAGCGCACTACGCTTTTATATTTTTGATAAAGCTGCGTTTAATTTTTCGGCAATCTCTTTTGCAATCTTTTTCATTTCATCATTTTCAACAGATTGCATCATTGCAACAGGATTTATAATTGCGATTTCTGTTTTGCCGTCAAATTCTTGCAGCATAACATTACAAGGCAAAAATGTTCCTATTTTATCTTCTGCCGTTATAGATTTAAGTGCAAAAGGCGGATTGCAGGCACCCAAAATTCTGTACGGACGAAAATCTATACCCATTTTTGCTTTTAATGCTTTGTTAACATCAAATTGAGTTACAATTCCGAAGCCTTCTTTTTTGAGTTCTTCTGTTATTATTTTTGTAGCTGTTTCTATGTCGGTATCGACAAATTTATTGTTGTAATATTCCATTTTAAAAGAGTTTTATGTTGATTAAAATATTTATATATTGTTGCAAGATAATGAATTATGTGTTAAAATCAAAATTTGCATTTGAATATGCCAAATAAATCAACATTTAAAAACTTGGAATAAGGAAGTTTTATCAGGAATAACCGACAGTATATTGCCGAAGTTTATTTTTGGAATATAATTATTTAAAAATAAGTTATTGTTGTTTCTAAAAAGAAAATTATAAAAAGGCGGCATTTCTCTTTCAGGAGTATTATTTACCGCTAATTTTTCAGGGACTGTATAATGTGCATTAAAATGTACGTATTCTGAGGAATCTTCACACGAGCATGTAGATTGTGCCTCATTCTTATCTGTTTGTTGTTTATGTATTTCACAAGTTACGGGCATATTTTGCATGTCGCAAATTCCGTCTTCATTCATATTACATTTTTCAGCTTCTCCAAAGAACGATTGAGAATATAATTTCCCGTTTGAATAGTGTTTATTAATACTTATGCCCACAGTAAGAGCAAGAAACAAAACAGAAAATATAATATGTGATATTGTTTTAATCATTGGTACAAAGATAGCTTATGTCTTTCTAAATTTTTTCACACAATTTTGATTATAATTTACATAATTTTGAAAAAAGGCTTGAAAAATTAAAAATTTAACAAGCCTTATGGTGTTTTAAGAGATTAGGAAATTTTATCTGTCATATTTACAGCAATTCGGGAGTGCATTATAAACTGCATCTTTTGCTTTAAAATCAGGAGTATCGTGTCCGACATCGGCGATTGCTTTCTCAATATTTTTTTTGCTTACATCTCCGCTGTAAGTTACTTTTAATAATTTTGAAGTTACATTCCACTCGGCAGTTTCTACTCCGTTTACTCCCAACGCTGCTTTTTCTATGCGTGCTTCGCACATTTCACAATTTCCGGAAACTTTGAAACTTGTTTCTTTTTCTCCTTTTACTGTGTTCATACTTGTTTTACTTTTATCGCAAGAAGTTTTTGTCATACCTTTATTACAGCAACTGCTTTTTTGTGCTGAAATATCAGAAAAACTAAATGTGAGAATTATTGCAGCGATTATAAAAATTGTTTTTTTCATTATTTTTGAATTTTAGTTAATAATAATTACAAATAAAAGACCTTTTTGTCTTAAATTGTTTATATAATTCGGGTTAAGATTTATATAATTTTGAGTCTTTGTAGTTTAATTTGCGGTTTTCAGGAATTTTGCAATTTTTTTTGCTTCTTCATCTGTTAAATTTGCACGTATTCGCATATGCATTACGGCTACATCCCACTCTACATCGCTGAATGTTTCCGGTGACGGGTTGTTGTGGCACCTCAAGCAATTCTCACCCCATAATTGAGCTCCGCTTTTAGCTTTAATTTCATTGCTTACATTGCAATTACTCAGCAGAAATATTAACGCAAATAAGATTAATGTTCCTAAGCCGCTGTATATTAGTGATTTTCTTTTATTTTTCATTCTGTTATAGTTTGTGTGATTAAATATTAAAACCCGATTGCCCAGTGAAATAAAAATGCTTTACCCACAGGACTGTCAGTGCCTTCATCATATTCAACTTCTCCTTCCGTAGTTCGATACGAAAGTTTAAATACCGTCCGCCAATTCAGCCAATAATTCAGACTGAATTCCCATTGATTAAGATTTGAAGCCCACTTTGACCCTTCGGGTGTAAGCAAATCAGAATATCTGCCGGCAATTTCAAAACTTCTTAATATTTTATTGTTTACCATTGCAGGTCTTATGGCAATTTGAGCAAAAGTTGTTGAATTTTGATTTGTAAAAGTGTACATTGCATCGGGATTTACAAGATTGTCATAATCTCGGTAATCTGCATTATCGGTAATTACACCGCTGTATCGAGTTTTAATGTCCAGAACACTTTGCATAAACGGTAAATTTTGAATATAAGAAATATCAATCGCATATAACTTTGAAGCTACATCAGCATATTGAGAGTTCCCGGATCCGACTTTTCCGTACATTCCCGAGAATCCGATTTCCAACGATGAATTTGACAGGGGCAAAAAGCCCAATCTTCCGCCAATTGCTTTATTTTTGTTGTTGTCCGGAAAATTATCATAATGTAATTGCCCTGCTTCATCCGGTTCTTCATCGCCTTCATTTAAGCGCGGACCGTTCATTACATAAAGTGAATAATTTATTTTAGAGGATCCTAAATAAGATGCACCCCTTAATTCTATACCGATATCAGAACCGGGTAAAATGCCGCCATGACCGACACCGAGAGGTTTTGACGAAAACTTGTCAACCCACGCCGGATGCATTCTGTCAACAAAAATTCCGAAAGGCAAAAGGATTTTGCCGAAACGAACAGTTAACGACTTGGTAAGCAGATACGAAATATTTGCATATTCGAGACCGATATTTAAATTTCTGTCTTCAAGCTCAAATTCAAGTTCACTTTCGAACATTAACCTGTCGGATTGTTTGTAAATAAAAATGGGGTTAAAAGAACCACCGACAAAAGATGTATTTTCTTCTGTTATTTCAAGGCCGGAGTGAGAATATCCCCTTAAAAGAAATTTACTTTTCCCGGGTTTGCTCAATTCTTTCAAGCTGTCAATATCATTACTCATTTTTTCAAACTTCTGATTATCATAATTTTGAGAATAAGCATTAATAGTAAAGAATAACAGTATGACAGGTAAAATAAGTATGTTTTTCATTTTATTATTTTTTAATTGATCTTAAATAATTTACTATTTGCCATCGTTGTTTCTCGGAAAAAGTTGTTTTATATGACGGCATTGGCGATTTTCCTTCTGTTAATTTCCAAAATATTGCACCGTCAGTTTGTTTGTTAAATTCCGCTGTTGTAAGGTTCGAGGGTTTCGGTTTCAGGCTCATACCTGCAAGACCGTCACCAACGCCCTTATTTCCGTGACAAATTGCACAATTTTGTTTATACAATTTTTTTCCGATTTTTACTGCTTCTTCATTTCCTGAAAAAGGGTTTTTATTATTATCGGCACTTTTGGGAGCAACCCACCCTTTTTGGATTATTCTCAAATTTAACATTTTTTTTGGTGAAACCATTGCTGTTACCGCAACAATAAACACTGTTAACATAAATAAATAAGCTAAATTTTTCATTATTATATATTTTTAATCATTAAAACTTTTTATGAGAAGATGCCTGAAAATTAATCAGATAAGCATGTTCAGAGCATCTTCTTAATTTTATAAATATTTTACTTTTTAGTTCCGTTAAAAATTGCCGTATAAGCAACTCCGCCGGACATTAGATTAAAAGTATAACTGAACGTTCCTTCAGAGAGATTAAAGAAACCGTAATGTTCATCATTCTCGTCATGTTCTTCGTCCATGTGGTGTGCCCAAGACATTCCTTCGGAATCTTTCATCATATCGTGATGTTCGCTTTGATTTGTCATTTGATGCCCGTATTCGTTATAAAAGGCATCCCCTACAGAGCACATTTGAATTGTGTCTCCGTCATCAAATAAACGTTGCACAAATGTTGTGTCAATGTCATTTCCATAGCAATGAATTTCTATTTGATTATCACCGCTTTCGGATATATCTGCAACGGCATCGGAAACATTTTTTTGGTTATTACTTTTAAGTGTGCCGGTGTAGATGCCTGATATTTCAGAACTTAGATCTTGAACATTATTCTTTTTATTACAAGCTACAGTAAATGTAACCAATATCGCAACAATTGATATTGATAAAATCTTTAAAGTTTTCATTATATTATTGAGGTATTTATTTTTCCGTTAATCGGGAAAATATAAAATGTTAATTTATTTAATACCTGACTATTACAAATGTAAAATATACTTGTAATAATAACTTAATGATATTAATAATTCCGATTCGAAAGAATGTGCGAGAATTTTATTCAAAAAAACAGAATAAATATCCGTGCATACCGATAGTTTTTTACAATCTGAAGTTCTGCAAATATGCAGGTAAAGTGTTTACAATATATTCGGTATTGCTATATGTACTCGAAAAAACTAAGTTTTCTGATAAAAACGGAATTATTTCATTTGTACTAAGAATATAGCCGAAAGGATTTACAATGTCCGGTTTTGGATTTGACTCAAAATCTGTTTTTAAGAAACTGTCCGTCAGTTTATATGTTTCTGAAGTATTATTGCAACAATTGCAATGTCCGGTACAACAACTTTCAGCTTCCGTAAAAACGGAGAAAGAAAATAATTTATTTCCGGAATAATGTTTATTCACGGTAATGCCTATTACAGAGAGTAACAGGATAAAAGTCATTATATAATAAACTGTTTTTTTTAACATTTACGGGACAGATTTTGATTAAGGGCAAAAATAAAGAATAAAACCAACTCTTTTTCATAGAATTTTTACTGAATTGTGTATAATTTTGCCTTTATTTCATTTTAAACCCACATAGTAAAAGCAATTACTTTTTCTGTGCAGGATTAATTTACAGTTTTATCTTTTTCAGACAATATCTTGTTTTATTCTGTCAAATTCATCTTTGTTTATTTCACCGTCTGCATATCTTTTTTTCAGAATATCCAACGGAGTTTTTACGTTATTGTCTTGATAAAAATCCTGATTTCCGGAAAACCACGGGAAACGATATCTTCCGTTTCCGAAAAAAATAAGGATAAGTATTACAATAACTGCCATGATGACGGGAAAAATCCACATTCCGCCCATCCAAGAATGATTTATCCACATAATATTAAATTTAAATGTTTCATAATATTTTTAATTCGTATTTTCATTTTTAAATGAAATTTATACATACATAATCGGACTCATTTTCTTTATTTATCTTTTTAAAGTTTTATATTCCTCAATCGCAACGAATTAGAGATTACCGAAACCGAGCTGAAGCTCATGGCTGCTGCTGCAATCATAGGTGACAATAAAAGTCCGAATACCGGGAATAATACACCTGCGGCAATCGGGACACCTAATACATTATAAATAAATGCAAAAAATAAGTTTTGTTTGATGTTTTTCATTATAGAATGACTTAACTTTTTGGCTTTTACAATGCCTGTTAAATCGCCTTTCATTAATGTGATTTCGCCGCTTTCAATTGCGACATCCGTGCCGGTTCCCATAGCAATACCGATATAGGATTGTGCCAGAGCCGGAGCATCATTTATTCCGTCGCCCGCCATTGCTACAATTTTGCCTTCGGCTTGCAATCGTTTTATTTCATTGAGTTTATCTTCGGGCATACATTCTGCCTTAAAACTTGTTATGTTCATTTCATCGGCAACTGCTTTTGCGGTATTTTTATTATCGCCCGTAAGCATAATCACTTCAACGCCTTGATGAATTAGTTTTTGAACAGCTTCTTTGCTTGTCTTCTTAATTGCATCGCTAATGGTAATAAATCCTGCAACTTTGTTATTTACGGCAATATATGAAACCGTTTTTCCGAGTTTTTGCTCTTTTTCTACTTCATTTTTTAAATTTTCGGGTATATCCGCACCGATTTCAGACATTAATTTTGAATTTCCAATCGCAATATTTTCTTCAGCAACAACTCCGATAACACCTTTTCCGGTAACGGATTCAAAATTTTCAACTTCATTTAAAGTAATTTTTTTATTTTTTGCATATTTCACAACTGCCTCGGCAAGCGGATGTTCGCTTTGTGAATTTAAAGATGCTGCTTTTTGCAATAAATATTCTTCTTTACCGACATTTAGAGCAACAATTTTCTCGACAGAGGGTTTACCTTCAGTAAGTGTTCCGGTTTTATCGGTAATCAGCACATTTATTTTATCCATCTTCTCAATGGCTTCGGCATTTTTTATTAAAATTCCGGATTGAGCACCTTTGCCTACACCGACCATCACAGCCATAGGCGTAGCGAGCCCCAATGCACACGGACAGGCAATAATAAGAACGGCAACGGCATTTACAAAAGCATAAACATAAGCCGGTTCGGGACCGAAAATTGCCCACACGGCAAATTTGGTTCCGGCAATGACCACCACGATAGGGACGAAATATTTTGAAATTTTATCGGCAAGTTTTTGGATAGGTGCACGCTAGCGACTTTCTTCGTTAACCAATTTTATTATTTGCGACAACAGGGTTTCGGAACCGACTTTTTCGGCTTTCATAACAAAAGATTTATTACCGTTTATTGTTCCGGAAATCACTTTGTCATCAATTATTTTATCAACCGGAACAGGCTCGCCGGTAATCATACTTTCGTCAATATGACTGCTGCCTTCGGTAATAATTCCGTCAACGGGAATTTTTTCGCCCGGTTTTACACGAATTAAATCATCTTTTTTTATATCGTGAATTGAAATTACTTTTTCAACACCGTCAACAATTACGGTTGCCTGCGTAGGTGCCAATTTCATAAGCTCTTTTATGGCTCCGCTTGTTTTGCTGTGTGCTTTTGCTTCCAAAAGCTGCCCGAGAAGAACCAATGTAAGAATTACGGTAACTGCCTCGAAATAAACATATACCGTTCCGCTGTCGGTTTTAAATTGATCCGGAAAAATATCGGGAAACAGCATGGCAAAAACGCTGAAAACAAACGCTACACCCGCTCCGATACCTATCAGCGTAAACATGTTCAAGTTCCAAGTAACAATTGATTTCCAAGCACGTTCAAAAAACATACGAGTTGCATAAAATACTACCGGAAGCGATAATATAAATTGCAACCAGTTCCAATTTTGTTGGCTTGTAATATTGAGCAAGGGATTATTCGGTAAAATATCTGCCATTGCAATAAGAAAAATCGGAACGGTAAAAAGAAGAGCTATTTTCATCTTTTTCAACAAGCCTTGATAAATTTTATCTTCCGAACTTTCTTCCGGTTCTTTCGGAATTAAATCCATTCCGCATTTTGGGCATGCTCCGGGTGCATTTTCGATAACCTCCGGGTGCATCGGGCAAGTGTATTCGGCTTTTGTGCTGATTTGCTTTTGTACAACCAAATCCATTCCGCAAACCGGGCAAGATCCGAATTTATCGTATGTTTTATCACCTTCGCACCGCATTGAGCAATAGAAAATTTCGTTTCCGGTGAAATCAACTTTTTTGATGTGATGTTGATGATTTTGTTCTTGACCGGGTTCGTCTCCGGGTAAATGAATAGTATAATGTAAACCGGCTTTCATCAGAGTTTCCTGCAATTTTTCAAGAGAAATGTGTTTCGACATTTCAATTTTAACTTCCGACTTTTTTAAATTTACTTTTAAATTGGTAATTTCGGCAAGAGAATCCAGGGCACCTTTAACATCTGTTTCGCACCCGCTACAAGTCATTCCGTCAATTTTATATGTATGTGTCATAATTGTATGATTTTATTTACTGCAAAGTTATGCCTGCAACAACAAAATCTTTCATACAATTAAGAATATGATTTATATATTTTCGGGGAATTATATTTCGTCTAATGACTTTCTTTTACCGCTTTCTAATTTTTTAAAAGCGGTAGGTGTTATACCCGTAACGTCTTTAAATTGCCGAGAAAGGTGCTGAACACTGCTGTATTCCATTTCGTAAGAAATTTCGGAAAGAGATAATTCGTTGTAAACGAGCAATTCCTTTACTCTCTCTATTTTTTGAAAGATAATGTATTTTTCAATGGTTTGAGCTTCAACGGAAGAAAACAGTTTGCTTAAATACGGATAGTCGTAACCGACTTTTCCGGCAAGGTAATCCGAAAAATTAACTTTTCTTGTAAAATCAGGTGAATAGCGAATGTAATTAATCACTTCGATTTTAATTTTGCTTATAATTTTGCTTTTTTCATCATCAATAAGTTCAAACCCGACAGTTTTTAATTCCTTATCAAGCGACAAAATATCTATTTCTTCTTTTTGTATATTTAAGGTAACTTCTCCTAATTTAATATCTGAAAACGGAATATTCTGTTTTATAAGTATTTGTCTTACAGAAGATATACAACGCGGACAAACCATGTTTTTTATGTGAATTTTTTCCATAGTATTGTATTTTATTTTTTTCTTTTCATTATCATATCGGCAAATTCAAGCAATACAGTTTTTTTTTCTTCTTTGCAAGATATGATTTTTAAGTATTTCAGAGCTTTTGCGTGAAAAAAATTTATTTTACGTTCGGTTAAATCTTTTATTTTTAAACCGTTGTAGATTTTCATTACGGAATCGATTTTTTCTTGATCTTCAATTTTTTTATTTTTTATTATCGTCCTCAATTTCTCAAAAAGCTTAAAATCAGACTTTTGTAAAGCTGCAATCAAAAGAAATGTTTTTTTTCCGGTAATAATATCATTGCCTGTTTTTTTCCCGAAAACAACTGTATTACCGTAAGCATCCAATAAGTCATCTTGTATTTGAAAAGCCAAACCGAGATTCAACCCGAAATTATACAGTAAATCTGCATCCTTTGCATCGGCACCTCCGAGAACAGCTCCGGTTTTTAATGCAGCAGCAATTAATACGGATGTTTTCAGTTTAATCATATTTAAATACTTTTCTTCCGATACATTATCGCAATTTTCAAAATCCATATCATATTGCTGTCCTTCGCATACTTCCGAAGCTGTTTTATTAAATAATTTCAGAAGTATTTTCAAATTTTCATCCGGTAATTCGGAAAGCAAGCTATAGGATTCAATCATCATTGCATCACCTGATAATATTGCCGTATTACGACTCCATTTTTTATGAACAGTCGGTTTATTTCGTCTTATCGGCGAATTGTCCATAATATCATCGTGCAGAAG
>JAJRUH010000129.1 GCA_024277895.1 Bacteroidota bacterium
GGATATACCGAGAATCAACTGTGAAAAAAAAACAACGGAAAACAAACCCCAGGTATATTTTCGCCACTTGGCTACATTAGCCGGATTATGCATAAAATATACAACAACTGCACCATACAGCGAAATAATAAAAATTTCAATCCAAGCTCCTGTTTCTCCGAAAAAACGTTCGGCTAATATCATTTTTTTTGCAACTTTCAGATGAACCATCGATAAGTTTATTGCCGTAAAAACAAAAACCGACAAAGCTAATAAATACTTTGATTTGTTATCTCGATTTAAAATAGTAATATTCATTTCTGCTGTTTCCCTTTAAAAGTTTGCAAATTTAAATAAAAGCCGGATAAGATAAAAAGATATTAAAATATTTTTTAATTTATTTCAAATCTGTGCCAAATAAAAAAGACAGCCGAAAGACTGTCTTTTTTGTGAGCGGTACAGGACCATAGAAATTTACAATAATTTAAGACCGCATTTAAGCTTAGATATGCGAAAACCAAGCGAAGTACACTTAAACCAAAATATTAAATATAAATCCTATAAAAAAAGAGTTAACCTATTTCAGTATAAGACACAACGACACCCTGAATTTAAAAAATATTTTTTTGTTATTACAAAATTAAATTGTAAATTTGTATTATTCCTAAAAGAGAACAGTTCTCATATAAGGATAATTTAACATAGAATATGGCTAATATAAAAAATAAATTATCTGAAAAAGGATTAAAAATAACACCACAACGATTGAGTATTTTGGAGGCTGTTTATAATTTAAGCCATCCCACTGCGGATGATATAATTAAATATATAAGACAAAAACACTCAAATATTGCAACCGGAACTGTGTATAAAGTTCTTGATACATTTATTCAAAAGGGGTTAATTAAAAAAGTAACAACTGATAAAGATGTTATTCGATACGATGGATTATTGATTCATCATCATCATTTACACAGTTCAAAGGATATTTTGATTAAAGATTATATAGATGAAGAACTTGATAAAATACTGAATGATTATTTTCAGAAAAAGAAAATAAAAAACTTTAAAATTGAAGAAATAACTCTTCAAATAAGAGGAAAATTTAAAAAATAAAAGGAGAAATATTATGAGTAAAAAACAAAAATTAACAAACAATGTCGGAATACCTATTCCTGACAATCAGAATGTTTTAACAGCGCGTAAAAGAGGACCGATGTTATTGCAAGATACTTGGTTTTTAGAAAAATTAGCCCATTTCGACAGAGAAGTAATTCCGGAAAGAAGAATGCACGCCAAAGGCTCCGGAGCTTTTGGCAGTTTTACAGTAACTCACAACATTAGTAAATATACCAAAGCAAAAATATTTTCAGAAATCGGTAAAAAGACTGATGTTTTCGTTCGATTCTCAACTGTTGCAGGTGAAAGAGGTGCAGCGGATGCAGAACGAGACATTAGAGGTTTTGCTATTAAATTTTATACCGAAGAAGGTAACTGGGACTTAGCAGGAAATAACACACCTGTATTTTTTCTTAGAGACCCTTTGAAATTTCCCGACCTTAACCACGCAGTAAAAAGAGACCCAAAAACAAATATGCGAAGTGCAAAAAATAATTGGGATTTTTGGTCTTCTCTACCCGAAGCCATACATCAAATTACTATTACCATGAGCGATAGAGGTATTCCATATTCTTATCGTCATATGGACGGTTTTGGTAGTCATACTTATAGTCTCATCAATGCTGACAATGAACGTATTTGGGTTAAATTTCATTTCAAGAGCCAACAAGGAATTAAAAATTTGACTGACCAAGAAGCCGAAATGATAATTGCCAAAGACAGAGAAAGTCATCAACGTGATTTATTTGAAAGTATTGAAAAAGGTAATTTTCCAAAATGGAATATGAAAATTCAGGTAATGACTGATAAGCAAGCAAAAGAATGCAGTTTTAATCCATTTGACTTAACAAAAGTATGGTCACATAAAGATTATCCGTTAATGGATGTTGGCGTTCTTGAACTTAACAGAAATCCTGAAAACTATTTTGCAGATGTAGAACAAGCAGCATTTAATCCGGCAAATATTGTCCCCGGAATAGGTTTTTCACCTGACAAGATGCTTCAAGGCAGACTATTTTCTTATGGAGATGCACAACGTTATCGCTTGGGTGTAAATCATAATCACATACCTGTTAATAAAGCAAAATGTCCTGTTACTGATTACCATCGTGATGGACTTATGCGTACAGATAGAAATCATGGCACTACAATTGGGTATGAACCTAACAGTTACGGTGCTTGGCAAGAACAACAGGAATACAAGGAGCCACCCTTAGAATTAGAAGGTGCGGCTGACCATTGGAACCACAGAGAAGACAATGATTATTATACGCAAACAAGAAATTTATTCAATTTAATGAGCAGGGAGCAACGACAGGTTCTTTTTGAAAACACCGCACGCAATATGAGTGATGCACCCAAAGAGATTAAAATAAGGCATATTAAAAATTGTTTAAAAGTGGATAAAGCATACGGTGAAGGTGTTGCCAAAGCGGCAGAGATCCCAATGTCTGAAATAAATATCTAATCAAAACAAGGAGTATATTAGGAAAGAGAAAAGTATTTAAAGCACTATCCTGAAAACTGTATAAAGTTTTTTCTGAATATGCCTTTGCCTGCAATTATATGGTCTGAATATAAATCTCCTGTAATATTTTTCAGTGTTGTTTTTATTCTGCCATTCGGATTGTATGAAAGAGTATATTTTTGGATTGTTTTTGATATGTCAAATATTCTATTTTCTCCTTTTTTAATTTTGAAAGTAAAAGGTAATTTTTCAATTTGTTCCGTTATTATTAATTTAAATTTTTACAAATAAAAAAAATCACAAAAGGGGTAAGTATTTTTTATTTTAACGTGCGGTTAATATCAGCTTTCAAATCTTCGATATCTTCAATCCCCACAGAAAAACGTACTAAGCCGTCGGATAAACCAATTTTTTTTCTTTCTTCTGCCGGAATAGAAGCATGCGTCATGCTCGCAGGGTGGTCAACAAGAGATTCTATTCCTCCTAAACTCTCTGCCAACGAGAAATATTTAAAAGAGCTCATTATTTTTTTTGTTTCTTCTAATGTCATATCAAATTCCACGGAAACAATTCCGCTGAAACCGCTCATTTGTTTTTTTGCAATAACATAATTAGGGTGCGATTCTAAACCCGGGTAATAGACCTTCCTAACTTTTGGATGGCTTTTAAAGAAATTTGCCAGAGCAAGGGCATTTTGTCCGTGTTTTTCCATTCTTACACCCAAGGTTTTTATTCCTCTGCTTCCGAGCCAAACATCAAACGGGCTCGGGTTAAGTCCGATTGCCATTCTTGCAAAGTCTATTTTTTCTTTAAATTCAGGATTATTAGTAATAACAACCCCGCCAACTATATCAGAATGCCCGCCTATATACTTAGTTGTGCTGTGTAATACAATATCTGCTCCTAAATCCAGCGGATTCTGAAAGTACGGAGTAGCAAAAGTGTTATCTACCACACTTATTACACCATATTTTCTTGCCGTTTCTGTTACTTTTTCAATATCTGTTATTTTCAGAAGAGGGTTTGTGGGAGATTCAATAAAAACCATTTTCGGTTTTAATTTTAAGGCGTTGTTTACCTCCTGTAAATCTTGGGTATTAATAGTTTTAAAACTAATGCTGTAGTTCGAGAAAATCCGTTTAAATAAACGATAAGAACCACCGTATATGTCGGCTGTTCCTATTACAGAATCTCCGGCTTTCAGCATTGATATAATTCCGGTTAAACCTCCCAACCCTGAGGAAAAGACAGTTGCAAATTTACCGTTTTCTAAAGAACCCAAAGTTGCTTCAATATTTGAAAAATTAGGATTTCCGGCACGAGTGTAGTCATATCCTTTGTGTTGTGCAGGAGCGTCTTGAATATATGTAGAAGTCATATAAATAGGCGGAATAATCGCTCCTGTTGCTTCATCGGGTTTTTGCCCTATATGTATTGATTTTGTTGAAAATTTCATTTTCCTATACTAAAAAGTTATTGTAAATAAATAGTTGTGTATTTTTATTGGCAAATTACAGTTTAAATCCGTTTTTAACCATCCATTCATCATTGTAAAATTTACTCAGGTATTTAACTCCGTTATCCGGAATAATTGTAACAATTACAGACGGAACAGTTAAGCTTGCTGCTAACTTAAGGGCAGCCCATACATTTGCTCCGCCGGTTCCGCCTCCTAATATTCCTTCTTTTCGGGCTAACAGGCGTGCTGTTTCAAAAGCATCTTGGTCGGTAAATTGAATCATTTCATCAACTAAACTAAAATCCATTGCTTTAGCAATATGATCTTCTCCCACACCTTCAACAAAATAAGTTCCGATTGCATCATTATTAATTTTCTTTGTTTTAAAATAATCGTAGTATATCGAACCTGCCGGATCGGGCATTAAAGAAAAAACCTCAGGTTTCTTTTCTTTTAAAAAACGACTGACTCCGCTTATTGTTCCTCCGGTGCTTCCTGATGCCACATAATGTGTAATTTTTCCTCCGGTTTGCTCCCATATTTCCGGTCCTGTCGTTAAATAATGTGCTTCAGGGTTTAATAAATTATCATACTGATTAATTCTGAAGCTGCCTTTTATTTCTTCAGAAATTCGCTTTGCGGTATTTACATAATGTTCCGGCGAATTAGGAGCCGCCGATGTAGGAGTTACAACAATTTCTGCCCCTAAAGCTTTTAATGTGTTTTGTTTTTCTGTACTGACTTTATCCGGCATAGTTAATATGGCTCTGTAACCCTTTATTGCAGCAATTGTTGCAACAGCAGCTCCGGTATTTCCTGATGTGTTCTCAACAATTGTTCCTCCTTTTTTTAACAGCCCGCGATTTTCGGCATCTTCAATAATATGTTTAACTATTCTGTCTTTAATACTTCCGCTAGGGTTGAAGAACTCCAGTTTAGCATAAATCTCAATATGCTTATAAGGGTTTATGTTAATTAATTTTACTAATGGTGTATTTCCTACCGTGTTTTCTATATTCATTTGTATATAATTTAAAAAGTACAAAGGTAACAATTATCTTGTTTTTATTTAAAGTATGTTAATTTATTGTTCCGAAAATATAATATAAGTTTTCAAACTGTTTAAATGAAATAATCAGGAAAAATTTGTTCAATCAGGGACATAAATTAACCTATTTAAAATCGACTTTACACACTTTACAGGACAGTGTTTAAACGATTTGGAACCCAAGAGTCTAAATCTCTCAGCTTTCCTGCAATATCGGCAAATCTGTAATAGTTTGCACAAGCTCGTTTTACTTGTACTGATTTTATTAGTCTCTCAGTAAAAGGTATGGGGAAGATTTTGTGCATGATTTCCTTCATTTTATGTTTCCAGGCACATCATCTTTCAAATTTCTCTTATTTCGCAGTATTTATATACGACTTCAAACGAGAGACTTGAAATCTAATGCACCTGTGAGCTTTTCAGCAAGCCCTAAGATAATATTGAACAGTAAAAAGCTAAGAAAACTTCCCGGAGGTGTCCCCTACTCTCTTTGTTTCATCAGACCGTTAAACAATATGCCCGATTGTAAATATTACGGTATTAATTTCATTAAGAACCTGTCCTTAATTTTACGATTCTGCAAACTCATCAAATCTCAGCTTTTATTCCAATCCAATAATCGTTGTTCTCCCGACAACTTTCTGATTTCTGTTATATCCTGACTGACTTCTATTGTGCCTTTATAATTACCTTTTTTGTCGTACAAAGCATAATAATCAATCAAAATAAAAGAGTTTTTCATTTGTATCCAAAATCGTGCTTTATCTTTTTCTTTATTTTTGAATGATTGCAAAATTTCTTCAACAATATGAACACTTTCGTGAGGATGACAATTTTGAACCGTCCGACCGATAATTGCTTTTGAGCGCATAAAAAAACGATGTTTGGGATTTGAAAAAAATTTCACTGTATCATTCTCGTCAACAAAAGTAATATCAACAGGCAAATTATTGAGCAATAATACAATTTGTTCGGGCAACAGTTCTCCGGTTTCTAAATTTACGAATAAATTACCCAAAGAAGAGTATTTTTTTTGTTGTTTAATGTTTTTAGAAAAGTCAGGTTCCGGCGGTGTTTTTATAAAGGCAAATCCTATTTCAAAACTTTCTGCCGACATTCGGTCAAAATCATTTTTACCTAAAACATCAAGTGCAACAGGATGCAAAATATATTCTTCGCGAAAAATAACAGGAACAACGGCAAAGAAAAAATGTCCGGTTACTTCATTCAAGTCATCAAGTTCAGGTTTATTTTTTTCTAAAAGTAACATAATTGCTTTCAGGTCATTTCTGTAATCATCATGAAAAGCCCACATTACTTTTAGACAAGAATTATTGTCATTTGATTTTTCTAAATACGGAAAAAGAATATTTTCTTTTTTAAAATAGTGTTTTTCAAACTCTTTTATGTTACGAAAAAGAGAAAGTAACTTTTCTTGGTTTTCTTTTGAAATATTTTTTTCCTTATTTACGAATTTCAATAAATCTTTAATTTTCTGTAAACGAATTTTTAATTCGCGATTTTCTTCTTCTAAATAATATAAAAAGGTATTCTTTTCAGGATTTCTTTTCGGATAATTTTTCAAAGGTTCAAAAAATATATTCAGGATTTTGCCTACTTGCTGCTTTACCTGATATACTGAAAAATCTTCTTCAACAAGCCTGTGAACGATATTATAAACATCTGCCGGAGTTAAATTATCCAAAACATCCTGATATTTTTCAATAAATTCTTTTCGTTTACCGCCGTTAAAAATTCCGACAGAAAAATCGTATAATTTATCTCTCCGCAAAGAAATATTATTAATAAATTCTGACATTCTCCTAATTTTAAAATCTTCACAAAAGTAAAAATAATTGCTAAAATTTGTGTTAATTTATAATTTAGCAAAAAAAAGAAATGAGTATTACGGATAATATTAATAAGATAAAAGCGGGATTGCCTGACGAGGTTCTGCTTGTTGCAGTTTCCAAAACAAAACCGAATGAAGATATTATGCAGGCATATAACGGCGGACACAAAATTTTCGGTGAAAATAAGGTTCAGGATTTAGTTAAAAAATATGAAAGTTTGCCGAAAGATATTGAATGGCATTTTATCGGTCATTTGCAAAGCAATAAAGTAAAATATATTGTTCCGTTTGTTTCTCTAATACATGCCGTTGACAGTTTTAAACTGCTGAAAACAATTGATAAAGAGGCAAATAAGATTGATATTAGAGTATCCTGTTTACTACAAATGCACATTGCCGAGGAAGAAACAAAATTCGGTATGTCTTTTGAGGAAATTACGGACATTTTAAACTCTGTTGACTTCAAACAACTGAAACATATTAAAATTGCAGGTTTAATGGGAATGGCGACAAACACGAAAGATACTGCCCGAGTTCACAAAGAATTTGCTTATTTAAAATCATGTTTTAATTCATTAAAGAATGATTTTTATAATAACAATAACAGTTTCAAATATATGTCTATGGGAATGTCGAGTGATTATAAAATTGCCGTTGATGAAGGATCGAATATGGTAAGGATAGGAAGTTTAATTTTCGGAGCCAGAACTTAGCAGAAAATTGAAAGAAAAATAATTACAAGTTTAGTTTAAAGTATTTAATAAATCCAATGCTTTATTCTGATATTTACCGTTTTCAGCAATAATCTCATTCAAAATTATTTTTGCATTTTCTTTTTTGCCGAGGTTTATTAATGATTTTGCTTTATACCATCGGGCATCTTCAACATATTTATTAACACCTTCAAAAATTACTTTATCAAAATCGGAAATTGCTTTGTCATAATTTCTCAATTTATAATATGAAAATCCGGTTTTATACAAAATTTCGTAATCGGCAGGTTTATATTTCAAATAATAGTTAAAATCTTTTAATGCTTCATCGTAAATTTTCATACTGTATGACAACAAAGCACTTTCGCGCATACTTTTATATTTCTCAATTTCTTTTGTATTAACGGTTTTGCTGTTAAATCTTGCCCCGCGTGTTGTTTTGAAAGAAAAATTTTGGGCAGTTTTTTTATTTTCTTCCCCAACTGTTTTGTTAACATTAATATTATTTTCTACGGGAGCTAAAGAACTAATTGTAATATCTTCTGAAATTTCATCTGAAGATTTTATATCATCAACTGATGCAATCTCTTTTTTATTATTTTTATTTTCCGAAACCGTATTTTTTTTATTAAAATTATTTTCTTGAATCTTAATCGTTTTTTGTTCTGTGACTTTTTTATTTCCGGGTTTTTCCGGTTTTTCTAAACCATTAATAGTTTTTACATCGTTATTTATTTTTTCTTCGAGAATAATATTATCTGAATCAGTTTCCTTTATATTTTTATTTTTGGTTACTAATGAATTTTCTTTCAATACTGTTTTTTCAACAGAAGACGTTTCGGCTAAATTTTCATCGTCGGAATTCATATAAAAATTAATAATATATCCGGCACCGAGCAACAAAATAAGAGATGCAGCAATCGAAATAATACGTTTTGCAATTGATTTTTTATGAGAAGAATGAAGCGGAATTACTTTGGCAGCACTTACTTTTTTATCAATTTTATTGTTAATATTCTTGACAACAACAGGTAATTTATTTTTGTCAGAAAGTAAAATATACCCGTCAATCTCATCGCTGCACATAGGACAATCGGCAAGATGTAGTTCTACTCGGCGAATTTCTTCTTTACTTAAACTTCCGGAAATATATTGTTCAATTTCACGAGAAGTGAGACAAGAACTTTGATTAAATATGTTGTTTATTTCCGAATTCATGAGAATAATTGTATAAAAATAAAAAATAAAGTCGTAATTCCTTCTTTGGTCAAAATATTTTTTAAATTTCTTTTACCGTTTTGAATATAACTTTTAACTTTTTTTTCCGGAAAAGTTGTTAATTCTGCAATTTCCGAGTAAGATTTTCCTTCAAAATAGAATAAAGCGATACATTCTTTTTGCTCTTTATTAAGCTGATTTACGGCATTTTGAACTGTTTTCTCTTTTAATTCTCTGACTTCATTTACTTTTAGATGCAAGTTAAAGTCATTTTCCATAAAATTTTCATTATCTTTTTTATATTCCAGTTTTTTTCTTAAATCGAATTGTTGTTTGCGTAACTTCATCAAACAATGATTACGAGTTACCATATATAACCAAGATTTAAAAATTTCAACTTTATGATTTAACAAATCCTCAAAAAGTTTCTCAAAAATCTGCATAACAACATCATTTGCCTCATCTTCATTTTTGAGATATTTAAGAGAAACAAGAAAAACAAATTGAGTATAGCGTTTAAATAATTCACCTACAATTTCTTTATCAAGATTTTCTTTATAAAGAAGAACTAATTCATTATCTGATATTTGCCGGTAATTACTCACTTTTTATACGGGAATTTTATATTGACAAATTTAGAAATTTTTGTTTAAAATCGAACAATTAATGTATTTTTGTTCAATTATTTACACAAACAGAAATATTTGAATGATAAAGAAATACTTATCTCTGGTTAAATTCAGTCATACAATTTTTGCAATGCCGTTTGCATTAATAGGTTTTTTTTTGGCAGTAAAAATTTCGAATAAAGAAATTTTAAGTTCAGAAAATTTACAACTTTTGGTCTTAGTTATTTTAGATATGATTTTTGCCAGGAATGCAGCAATGGGATTTAATCGGTGGCTTGATCGTATGATTGACAAAAAAAATCCGCGAACGGCAGTAAGAGAAATTCCTTCCGGAAAAATAAAATCAAAATATGCACTTTGGTTTGTTATTATAAATTCCTTATTGTTTTTACTTGCAACATATTTTATAAATACTCTTGTTTTTATTCTTGCTCCCGTTGCATTAGCCGTAGTTTTAGGTTACAGTTATACGAAACGTTTTACTTGGTTTTGCCATTTTATTCTGGGTTTGGGATTATCTTTGGCTCCGGTTGGTGCTTATTTAGCAGTTACGGGAACTTTTTCCCTTTTACCTGTTTTGTTTTCACTTACCGTATTATTTTGGACTGCCGGTTTTGATATTATCTATTCGCTTCAAGACGAAGAATTTGATAAAGAAAATAATTTGAAATCTATCCCTACACTACTCGGCAAAAAAAACGCATTGCATTTATCAACTTTGTCACATATTATTACAACTGTTTTTATTATTTGGGCAGGCATAAGAGGAGCTGAAATTCTGGGAATTTGGTATTGGGCAGGTGCATTCTTTTTCGGATTTTCATTAATATATCAGCACTTACTTGTAAAACCAAACGATTTAAGTAGAGTAAACTTGGCATTTTTTACTACTAACGGGATTGCAAGTATCGTTTTTGCAGTTTTTACTTTAATAAGTTTATATGTTTGAAACATTTTGTCGCCTTAAAAAGACGACTTACATTTGCTGCTTTCAGAAAAACAATTTACAATTATCATCTCAAAAATAACATACAAAAAAGGGCTCCCAAAATGAGAACCCTTTTTTAATAATAATGAAAAAGGAACTATTTTTTTGCAAGATATTCTGCAATTCCTTCTTGTGTTGCAACCAAAGCTTTTTCGCCTTCGTGCCAATCAGCAGGACAAACTTCTCCGTGTTTTTCAAAATATTGCAAAGCATCAATCATTCTTAAAGTTTCTGTAATGCTTCTTCCGAGAGGCATATTGTTTACAACCTGATGTTGAACGGTTCCTTCTTTGTCAATTAAGAACAAACCTCTGTAAGCCATAGGTGTCCCTTCAAAAATAAAGTCCCCCTCTTCGTCAAAATCATATTCCCCGGCAAGCACATCGTAGTCCATAGAAATTGTTTTAGATTGATCAGCAACCAACGGATATTGCACTCCTTTAATTCCGCCGTCGTTTAATTCTGTTTGTAACCATTTCCAATGTGAAAATTGTGAATCGGTTGAAACACCTATTACCTGAACATTTCTTTTATCAAACTCGTCCATTTTGTCCTGAAAAGCTAAAATTTCGGTAGGACATACAAAAGTAAAATCGGCAGGATAGAAAAATAATACTACATATTTTTTTCCGATATAATCTGCCAATTTGAATTCGTTAATCATTTCTCCGCCTTTCGATACTGCCGGAGCAGTGAATAAAGGTGCCTTTTTTCCTGTTAATACAGCCATTTTCTATAATTTTTTATTGTTAATAATTCTATTTAATATTTTCGGATACAAAGATACTAATATATTCTTATTTAGAAAAAATATAAATAAGAAATTTTGAAAAAATTTTTAATAAAATAATAATCAATAAATTTGCAAAAAAAAGTATGACAGATAAAAGAAAAGCAATTTTTTCAACGGCATATTTCCCGCCTATAAATTATATTTCTGAAATATTAAAATGCGAAACAATTATTATTGAAAGATTTGAAAATTACTCTAAACAATCCTATCGAAATCGTTGCGAAATTCTGTCGCCTAACGGAAAACTGGCATTAAGTGTTCCGATAGTAAAAACCGTGAAACCGAAACAATTAATTAAAGACGTAAAAATTGATTACAAAAACAATTGGCAGGCATTGCATTTAAAAAGTTTAAAGACAGCTTATCTCTCCTCTCCTTTTTTTGAATTTTATATTGACGCTTTTTTATCTTTTTTTGAAAAAAAATATACTTTTCTGTTTGATTATAATATTGAAATTTTACAAAAACTGTTTTCGGAATTAGAAATTAACAAAAAAATTATCTTTACCGAAGAATATTATACTGAATACTTTCTTCCTGATTTCAGAAATTCGATACACCCTAAAAAGCAATTACAACAATCTGAAAATAAAACATATTCAAAAAAATACACACAAGTTTTCTTCAATAAATTTGATTTTATTTCCGATTTATCAATTTTAGATTTACTGTTTAATGAAGGACCGAATGCTGTTGAGATTTGTAATAATTTTATATCAGATTAACGAAACTGTCTTAAAATATTAAAAATATGTTCACACAAAGCCGGTAAAAGAAATGCAAAGTTCACATAATTAACGAGACACACGTAATGTCTTTCAACGAAATAAATTTCATTCTGCAAACGAGTATTTTTTTATTAATTTTAGGATTTTTAAAACAAAATAAATAATGGATATTGAATTCAACAAAAACGAAGATTTTAATAAACTTGCCGTTTCAGAAATAAAACACAAATTAGACAAAATATATCCGGGCGGAGGGAAAAAGAAGATTGAAAAACAACACGCCAAAGGTAAAATGACGGCTCGCGAACGTATTGATTATTTGGTAGATAAAGGCAGTAAAATTACAGAAATAGGTGCTTTTGCAGGCGAAGGGATGTATGAAGAATACGGCGGTTGTCCTTCCGGCGGTGTAGTTGTTGTGCTCGGTTACGTAGAAAAAAGATTGTGTGTAATTGTTGCCAACGATGCAACGGTAAAAGCAGGTGCATGGTTTCCGATTACGGCAAAAAAGAATTTGCGGGCACAGGAAATAGCTATGGAAAACCGAATTCCTATAATTTACCTGGTGGACAGTGCAGGAGTTTTTCTGCCTATGCAAGACGAAATTTTTCCCGATAAAGAACATTTCGGGCGTATTTTTCGGAATAATGCAAAAATGTCGGCAGCGGGTATTATCCAAATTTCTGCTATTATGGGAAGTTGTGTTGCCGGCGGTGCTTATTTGCCCATTATGTCCGACGAAGCCATTATCGTAAATAAAACAGGCTCTATTTTTCTTGCAGGTTCGTATTTGGTAAAATCGGCCGTAGGCGAGGAAATTGATAATGAAACTCTGGGCGGCGCAACAACACAAACTGAAATTTCCGGAATATTAGATTATAAAGTTGAAAACGATAAAGAAGCTCTTGATTTAATACGAAAATTGATTGATAAAACTTGTGTTAACGAAACAAAATGTTGTCTTGACAGGAAAAAACCTTCAGCACCTAAAAAAGATCCTAAAGAAATTTACGGTATATTACCTGCAACTCGTGAGAAACCATATGAAATAAAAGAAATCATAGAACGTATTATTGATAATTCGGACTTTACAGAATACAAACCTGCATACGGCAAGACTATTGTTTGCGGTTATGCAAGAATTGACGGCTGGCCCGTAGGCATTGTTGCCAATCAGCGAACTATTCAAAAAACGGCAAAAGGCGAAATGCAATTCGGCGGAGTTATTTATTCTGATTCGGCAGATAAAGCAGCTCATTTTGTAATGAACTGTAATCAGAAAAAATTACCGATTGTATTTTTTCACGATGTAACAGGATTTATGGTCGGAAGCCGTTCGGAACAAGGCGGAATTATAAAAGACGGAGCAAAAATGGTAAATGCCGTAGCAAATTCGATTGTGCCTAAATTTTCGGTTATAATCGGAAATTCCTACGGTGCAGGAAATTATGCTATGAACGGAAAAGCTTATGATCCGCGCTTGATTGTTGCCTGGCCCTCGGCAAAAATTGCAGTAATGAGCGGTGCCAGTGCGGCAAAAACCTTATTGCAAATACAAGTTGCTTCGCTGAAAGCAAAAGGCGAAAAAATTACCAAAGAAGCCGAAGAAAAGATTTTAAAAGATATTCAAAAACGATATGACGAACAAACAACACCGGTTTATGCCGCAAGTCGCCTGTGGGTTGATGCCGTAATTGATCCGACAGAAACACGTGAAATTATTTCGAAAGGAATTGAAGCCGCATCTCATAATCCTATAAAAGAAGATTACAAAACAGGAGTTATCAGAACTTAAAACTTTGTATTGTGCAAAAAAAGATTGATGCCCGATTATACAAATAAGAAATGCAAAAAACACTAAACCGATTTTTTGTAAATAGGGCGTGCTGAAAAGTGCTGACATATTTGTGTTTCAGCTATTTACAATACTATTTACATATACAAGTGCAAGGTTTTTAATTCATTTCACCCTATTTCCTTGCACTTGTGTAAAATATTTTAGCTGCCCACAGGCACATCATCTTTCTGTTGATAGTCATCGTATCACTATTTCAATTTAAGTAAAACAGGTTTAAACCTAACAGGCTGTTTGCTAACACATTGATACGATGACTTGCGGATTTAAGGTATTTATACACGACTTCAAACGAAAAACTTGAAATCTAATGCACCTGTGAGCTTTTCAGCAAGCCCTAAATATCATTTCTCAAACAAATAAAAAAGGGTCTCAAAATAAATGAAACCCTTAAATGTTTATATGAGGAACATTTTAAAATCGCAATCCAAATGTTACTTTAATAAATTGTTTTGCATTTTTAACAGTTGCCGTAGGTTCGGTTTTACCGCCCATCGGATCGTAGGGAAAAACATTTGTCGCATTATAAAGATACATTGTTTCGTTTGTTTGTGAATAAGAATATGAAAAATCTATAAATGAATTTTTTCCGGCAAATCCGATGCCTCCGGAATAAATAGATTTTGCACCGTCGAAGAAACCGGAGTTTCCTTTATACGGACTTGTATAAACTGCATAACCTCCTCGCAATTTCATAAACCCGAAATTAAATTCCGCTCCGGCTCTGATACTGTGAGTTGCCTGATACAAATTTTTCACTGTAAAATTCTCATTATCACAAGAATAATCTGAAAAAGAATCGTGTTTTAATCGAGCTCTCGAATAATCAACATATTCATAATCAATACTGAAAGTCATAGGAACTGTATAAAAATTTCCGATTTGATGTGCATCAAAAATAAAAGCAGTACCAAAAGTTGCTCTGAAAGGTGTTTGTAAACGCCAAGTAAAAATATTTGCAGTATCAGGCTCATAATCATAATAACCGTTATCATCTGCCACAGGATAATCAATATACATTGATGTTTGATAATCATCACTAAATCGGTAAGCTGTTGAAGTATGTATTGCACCTCCAAACCTCAAAAATTTAAACGGCTGATAAATAAAACCGAATTTTCCGTTAATTCCGCTGCCTTCGGATACTAATGTTTGTTTGTAATCTAAGCGGTTTGGATTTACTAAAATGCTGTCACCCGGATTATTTTTATCTTCTGCATAAATATTCGGAAAATCAGATTCGGAATAAACAGATTCTTCGCGGTAATTAATTGTAGTAAAACCTACACTCATTCCGAGATATAATTTATCGGCAATATTACCTCCTGCCGTAAGTACGAATTCGCCTCCTCCGCCTTTTGAAACTACGTTGTTTTTCTGAGTTTCACCGTAGCGTGCATCATCAGTTACATACGACCAGTATTCGTTACTTGTTGTATCATAATTCAATAACCACCCTCTATAAGCTAAGTCTTCTCTGAAAGCACTGTATCTGTCAGAATTTGCATTATATACTATATAATCTAAAATTGATCCGTCCGGATTATTGCCGGAAACAATCGTTCGTTTTCTGTAATCGTTATAAGAATTATATGCTAATCCGAAATTTACGGATTTAAATATATTCTTCGGATGCATAACACCGACATAAGCAATATTTGAAAACGTAAAACCATATTTACTTTCAGTTCTCGAACTTCCGAAAAATGTTCCTTCAGCATTATTAATAATAAAATTAGGTGTTAATGTAAATTGTGCACTTTTAAATACTGCAATACCGGCAGGATTTATTGAAAATGCTGACATATCCGCACCTAATGCCGATAAGGAATTACCCATAGCATCAGATTTGGCCGTTGTTGACCAAAATTGTTGACTGTATCGAAGTGCATCGATATGATTTTGTGCAAATGAAAAACTAAAATTCATTATCAGCACAATAAGGAAAATATATTTTTTTGAAACCATTTTTGTGATTTTTTAGATTGTGATAAGAAGTCTGTTATTTCAAAAACTATAATTTTAAGTGCCGGATACCGAAAGACCCGGTATTTAATTTATATTATCTTCTTCCCGAACGTCCGCTTGAGTGAGAGCTGCCGGAACGACTTCCGCTTGAGCGAGAACTTCCGGAAGAACGTGAACCGCTGCTGTAACTTGAACCGGAACGACTTCCGCTGCTGAAATTAGAGCGTGAACTGCTCGAACGTGAACCACTGTTATAACTTGAACGATTTCCGGATGAATTTGATCGTGAACTTTTATTATAAGTTCTTCTGTTTCCGGAATTTCTGCTGCTGTAATTTGAACTGTTATTTGTTTTCGGTCGAGTGTACGAACTGCGATTATTGGTTCTTGAGCGGCTGCTGTAATTCGAATCAGAACCGGTATTCGGTCTGTTATAATTTGTTCGGTTATTACCGGAAGTATGATTTCGGTTCGAGTTATACGTTCGGTTATTACCTGAATTATTAGTTCCTGGATTGTAACCTGTATTTCTGCCGGATGAAGTTCTGTTATAATTTCTGCTTGTACTTGACGAACTTCTTCTTACAGTTGTGTTATTTACGGTATTAACTCTGTTACCATTTGTTCTTGAGTTTACTCTTCCGGAATTTGTTCCGTGATTAACTCTGTTACCGTTTGTTCTTGAATCTACTCTTCCGGAATTTGTTCCGTGATTAACTCTGTTACCGTTTGTTCTTGAATCTACTCTTCCGGAATTTGTTCCGGTATTAACTCTGTTACCATTTGTTCTTGAGTTTACTCTTCCGGAATTTGTTCCGGTATTAACTCTGTTTACGTTAGATCTTCTTACAGTTGTGTTTCTGTCAGAGCCGGTATTTCTTACGGCATTATTTCTGATTGTATTTCTTTTATCTCCGGAAACAGATGTTACTCCGTTAGTGTGTCTTACAGTATTATTTCTTGTACCGCTGCTTCTTTCTCCGGCATTTGTTCTGTAACGATTGCCGTATGCAGAATTATTTCTGTAAAATCTGTCATTGTAATAGGAATTATTGTAATATCCGTAGTTATAATAACCGCCGTATCCCCAATAATTACCATAATAGCCGTCATTGTATCCGTTCCAATAGCTTCCGTATCCCCAAGAATTATAGTAATACGGACTGTTCCATCGATACCAAGATCGTCCGTAATATGGTCGGTAATAATATCCCGAGTTATAAAACGGAGAATAATAATCATACCAAGCTCCGTATAAATAATAATCATCATAATAATCAGAGATTATGTATGTTGAGCCATAGAAACGTCTTATTCGTGAAGAATAGGACGGATAATTATTATATACATAAACATCTACATTGCTGTTTCTGTCATTATTAATGACAACTGTATCCGAATAATTACCGGTATCATCTGAATAACTTGAAACATTATTTTCTGCTGAATTTTCATCAGCATAATTATCATACACATCGTTGTCGGTATCATTTTGAACTACAGTTGTATTATTTTTGTCTTTTACAACAACTGTGGTTGTTTTTGAAGACGGATAAGCATCGTCATAATAATGTACAACTCGAGTTGTGGTACACGAGCTCAGGATAAAAAGTGCCGATCCGATTAATAAAAATAATTTTTTCATTTTTTGTTCCTCCTTTAGTTTGATTTAAAATGTTTTTCCGATTAATATATTCCAAAAATTATACCGGAGTTCTGAATTTTCAAGTCAATAAAATACAGCGTAAACTTTACATAACATACATTTAGTCTGTTAAGAAATGCAAAATGTCAAGGAGTCAATTTAAAAAGTATTACAAAGTTTACTATTTATGTTAATAAAATGTCAGTAATATTTTTTAAAATAAAAAATCCTCTGATAAAGAATCGAGGATTTTTTTGAAATATTATAAAAATTCAGAACTAAATCTATTTTTTATCATCTTTTTTTTCGTCTTTTTTTCGTTCCGGTTTCGGCAACAAAGCTTTTCGAGATAATTTTAATTTTTTTGTTCTTGAATCAATACCTATTAATTTAACTTCAATTTCCTGACCTTCTTTAAGCACATCTTCTACTTTATTTGTTCTTTCATAAGAAATTTCAGAAATATGCAGCAAGCCGTCTTTACCGGGCAAAATTTCGACAAAAGCACCGAAATCGACAATTTTTTTCACTTTTCCTGTATAAACCTGACCGATTTCCGGAACAGCTGTTAATCCTTTAATATAATCTTTTGCTTCATTAATAGAATCTTGTGTCGGACCCATAATTACAACATTTCCCAAACTGTCAATTTCTTCAATTGTAATAGTTGTTTGAGTATCTTTTTGAATTTGTTGTATCATTTTTCCTCCCGGTCCGATTACTGTTCCTATCAAATCTCCGGGAATAATTATTGAAGTAATTCCGGGAACATGCGATTTATATTCTGCTCTCGGTTCGGAAATTGTTTTCAACATTTCATTTAAAATATGTGCTCGTCCTTCTTTTGCCTGCATAAGTGCCTGAGACAAAATTTCATACGGAAGTCCGTCAACTTTAATATCCATTTGGCAAGCAGTTATTCCGTCGGTTGTTCCGGTAACTTTAAAATCCATATCTCCGAGATGATCTTCATCTCCGAGAATATCCGATAATACTGCAAAATTTCCTTTATCATCAGTAATTAAACCCATTGCAATTCCGGAAACCGGTTTTTTCATTTTCACGCCTGTATCCATCAACGCCAATGTTCCGGCACAAACTGTAGCCATTGATGACGAACCGTTCGATTCTAAAATATCAGATACAATTCTTATTGTATAAGGATTATCTTCCTTTTCAGGTAACATAGAAGCAAGTGCTCTGTGAGCCAAATTTCCGTGTCCTATTTCTCGTCTTCCTGTTCCTCTGTACGGTCTTGCATCTCCTGTAGAGAACGGCAAGAAATTATAATGCAATAAAAAGTTCGATTTACTTTGATCTAAAGGTCTGTCAACAGTTTGAACATCAAGCGGAGAGCCGAGCGTTACTGTTGATAAAGATTGGGTTTCGCCTCTGGTGAATATTGCCGAACCGTGAGCACCCGGTAAATAATCAATTTCACACCAAATAGGTCTGATTTCATTTAATTTTCTTCCGTCAAGACGAATTCTGTCGTGTAAAACCATATTTCTCACAACTTTTTTTTCTTCTTCGTGAAAATATTTATCAATAAGAACAGTATTTAGTTCTTCTTGCTCTTCTTCTGAAAAACCGTCGATAAATTCTTGTTTTATTTCAGAAAATTTTTGGGTACGTTCATGCTTTGATAAAGCAGATTTTGCAACTTCATATATTTTTTGACTTACTGCTTCTTTCAGCTTTGCTCTTAGTTCTTCATCGTCATCTTGTTCGTGATGATATTCTCTTTTTTCTATTACGCCTTTTTCTTCAGCCATTTCAAGTTGAACTTTGCAGTGTTTCTTAATTTCTTCGTGTCCGAATTTCATTGCTTCCAGCATTTCTTCTTCGGAAATTTCTTTCATATCACCTTCAACCATCAAAATATTATCTATAGTTGCAGCAAGCATTATGTCAATTTCCGTATTTTCAAGTTGTGAAAAAGTCGGATTTATAATTAATTCGCCGTCAATTTTTCCCACCCTGACTTCGGAAATCGGTCCGTGAAAAGGAATATCGCTCACGGCAAGAGCTGCTGATGCAGCTAATCCGGCTAAAGCATCGGGCATAACTTCTTTTTCTCTGTCTGCTGAAATTAATTCAACATTTACGAATGTATCTGCATGATAATCAGAAGGGAATAAAGGTCTTAAAGCTCTGTCGATTAAACGTGCAACAAGAACTTCTTCATCAGAAGGTCTGCCTTCTCTTTTTCTGAAACCGCCGGGAAATCGTCCTGCGGCAGCAAATTTTTCGCGATAATCTACCGATAAAGGCATAAAGTCTACATTTTCTTTTGCTTCTTTAGAGGAAACAACTGTTGCCAAAAGCATTGTATCTCCCTGTCTTACAACGACAGATCCGTCTGCTTGCTTTGCTAATTTTCCGGTTTCAATTTCTACTGTTCTTCCGTTTCCTATATCAATTTTTCTTGTAATAATATTCATTTTTCATTATGTATTAATGTTAATGTGTTTAGTGTATTTTCCGCAAATTAAATAAAAGAAAAAGGCATATAATATTTATGCCTTTCTCTTTAGGGGAAGAATTACTTACGTAATCCGAGAGCCTTTATTAAATTACGATATCTTTCAATATCATTATTTTGTAAATATTTAAGTAACTTTTTTCTTTTTCCTACCAATTTTATTAGCGCTCTTCTTGTATGATGATCTTTTTTATTTTTTTTAAGATGCTCATTTAAGTGCGTAATACGGTAGGAAAATAATGCTACTTGGCTCTCTACAGAACCGGTGTCATTATTAGACTTCCCGTACTGTTGAAAAATCTCTTGTTTTTTTTCTGCGTCTAAATACATGAGTTAAAATAATTTATTTTTGTTAATAATTTAAGCGTGCAAATATATAAACTTTTATTTAAAACGCATTTATACATTTATTTATATTAAGAAAAATATTTTACGGTAAAATTTTAACTTTTTTCATTATTCGTATAATTACAAATAAAAACAGATATTTGCAAAAATTTAATTTTATAATCAGAAGCAAAATCTTTGGTTACATGATCCTCAAATTACTACAAAACAGAAATGTCATTCTTATTTCGGCGTTAATATTTGCATTTTTATTACCCGAAGGTTCAAAATATATTTCAGACTACACCTTATATATATTGGCTCTTGTTATGATTTTTTCTTTAACGGGTGTCAAACTGAACTTATTAAAAGACTATAAATCAACATTAAAGGTTTCCGGAGAAGCAATCTTGTATAATTTTATTTTTCAAGGTATTCTGTTATTGGGAATTGCATATTTCTCTTTTGATAAATCTATTTTCAACGGGTTTGTTGTACTGGCAGCTACGCCACCCGGTGTTGCGGTTATTCCTTTTACATATACGTTTAAAGGAAATCAGGATTTTTCATTCAGAGGAATTTTGGGTGCATATTTAGCATCCGTTATTTTATCTCCTTTAATTATTTATGTTTTTTCCGAAGGAGTAGTTCTTAACCCTATGATAATAATCGGAGTAACCGTAAAAATTATTGTCATACCGTTAATTTTATCCAGATTTCTTCTTATTAAAAAAATATATCCCGTTACGGAAAAAGTTCGCGGAAAAGTTATTGACTGGGGGTTTGCATTAATAATATACACTGCCGTTGCCGTAAACAGAGATTTAATTTTTAATGAATATATAACGGTTCTGAAATCTGTCGGTATTTTATTTTTAAGTACTTTCGGAACAGGTGTATTATTTTTATTTATTCACAGAAAAACTTCCGATAAAAAACTTATAATAAGTAAAAACTTGATGCTGACCGTAAAAAGTTCGGGTTTTGCAATTGCCGTTACGTTAATTTTGTTTGAAGAAAAATCGGCAATACCCGCTGCCGTTATGAGTATTTTTGTATTATTATGGTTAATTACACTTAATATTTACTATTCAAAAAATAATAAAAGTTAAACAAATATATTTTCATACAGATAACACTAATTTACACAGAACAATTTTATTTTTTTAAATAATATTCAAAATTAACTATTTAAATTATTGTTTATGATTTCGGTTAAAGGGTTTTCATTATTACTTACGGAAATCGTATATTTTTCTTTTAATATTTCGGGGGCATTTGAAACAATAAAACTTTTGCCGATAATATTCAGAAATTCAATATCATTATAATCATTACCCAATCCTAATGTTTCCGACATACTTATTTTCAGTTCATTGCAAAGAAACTTTAAAGAGCTGCCTTTATTGACATTTTTAGGATATATTTCCATCCAAACCGATTTATTATCAATGGGCGAACTTGCTCTTATTATACTGTATTCGGTAAATTCTTCGGTAATAATTTTTACAATCTCATCCGTTGGTGAAATTGCTATAAACCTGGAAGCATCACATAACATATTGAAATCATTTAATTCCGTGCTGTAATTTTTATACAGCATATTTAATCTGTCAAAATCGGGATTATAATCAGAAAATCTTCTGTAAAAATATCTGTGACTGTCCGGTATTACATCTCTTACCTGAAAATCAATTTTTAATTCACACAATTTATTTGCTATATATTTTACATCTTCGGCAGGCAGAAAATTTGCCTTTATTATTTCTTTTGTTTTGAAATTAATAATACCTCCCCCGGCATCAAAAATCAAATAATCAATCGGAAAATCGTTGTAAATTACTTCATTAAAACTGAACAGAGATCTTCCGGTAGCAATTATTCGAACAATCTTTTTTTTACCTAATTCTCGTAAAGTTTGAAAATCTTTTTTTCCTGTTTTTTTTTTGTCATTCAGTAAAGTTCCGTCTAAATCAATTACAACTGCTTTATACATCTGTTTTATCAGTATTAATTTCTCTGAAATTATTATAAACTTTTGCTTCAAAGTTATTATTTAATTCGTTAAGTTCTTTAACAAATTCATCAATTGCATTATTGTTAAAACCTTTTTCTTTTGCTGCTTCCTCTAAAGTTCCCCAAAGCGGTTCTCCGCAAACTATACAACGAATACCTTTTCTTGCCAAATACTCAACCGAAAAAGGATATTGTTCAACTAAATCTTCAATCATTATACTTTTTGTAATATTTTCTTTTTCCATTTGCGTAATTATTAAAATACAAAACTATTAAAGAATTGATTAATCAAAAATTCATACATAAATTTTATTATTTTTAGCCCGTGAAAATATTCCTGTTAACAATATCAATTTTTATCGCAACAGTATCTTTTTCTCAACCGAAAGAAGAACTTGATTTATATTTTGATGCTGTTTTTTCCGGAAATTATCCTGATGCAAAAAATCAATTATTTAAAATTAAACAAAAATATCCGAAAAGCGTTAAAACAAAATTAATTGTTGCCGATTATTACTCCGTATTATTTGAAACAACCGGAGGAGAAGATAAATATTATAAAATTTGCAAAAAATATTCGGATGCGGCTGTTACACAACTGAAAAAGAGAAAAATAAATACTGACAATGATGTTTTCAGGATTATTTCGGCAAAATCTGTTCTTTTAAAAATCAGTGTCAAAAGAAAGGAATATTTAACTGCTGCCAAAAATATGCAATCAATCATAAAATATTTTGAATATGCAACAGAACATCAAGAAAATGAAAAAATGAAATATATTTCAGGTATGTATCATTATTATGTTGAAACTGCAAAAGAAGATTATCCTATTATATATCCCATACTAATGTTTTACCCAAACGGAAATAAGACAAAAGGTCTTAACTTACTGAAAGAATGCACAAAATCATCAGACAGAAATATGCAAACAAGAAGTTTACACCAACTTGCATTAATTTATTACAAAGACGAAAAAAATGCAGCACTTTCAAAGTATTATTTTAAAAAACTTTTAAAATCTTATCCTAAAAACCTTATTTGGCAAACAGAATATTTAAACGCTTTGAAAAAGTTCAATTTAATTGATGATTATCAAAAACAGAAAAAAATTATTAAAAATATATTAATTAAAAATACGTTTTTAACTGAAACCCAAAAAAAATATTTTTTACAAGAAGCAGAAATATCATAAGTACAATAGATTTCATTCTTAAACTGAAAAAAACACTAACTCCGTGCAACTTTTTCAAACAGTATGCAGTCTGAAACACGAAAGCGAATGATCGACTTACATCAAATAGTAAAAAAATGCAAGGCATACGACAAAAAAGCTCAGAAAGAACTATACGATGTATATTCTCCTGTGTTATACGGTATATGTCTGAGATACAGCAAGTCAGAAGCAGAAGCAGAAGATGTTTTACAGGAAGGATTTGTTAAAATATTAACAAAAATTAATGATTTTAAAGATATAGGTTCTTTTGAAGGCTGGATGAAAAGAATAATTGTAAATACTGCAATTTCTTTTTATCATAAAAATAAAAAATATAACGAAACTTATGATATTGATGAAATAACAGAAAAAAATACCGAAAATTATGTGTGGGGAAACGAAGATTTTACAAAAGAGGAGTTGTTAAAGGTTATAAACGATTTACCCGAAGGTTACAGAGTAATTTTTAATATGTATGCAATTGAAGGGTACAAACACAAAGAAATAGCAGAGAAATTAAACATAAGCCATAACACATCAAAATCACAATATTTAAGAGCAAAAGAAAGAATACGAGAAAAATTAGAACAATTATCAAAAATTAAGATAAAGAATGTCAAGTAAAGAAAATACAGAAAAGTTATTCAAGAATCAATTTGAAGCATTCAAACAAACTCCTTCGAGTTCTGTATGGAAAAAGATTGAGAGAAAAATGATTTTTAAGCGTTTTTTAAAATATAAACCATTGAGTTTAAACTTATGGAATATTATTGCAGTAACTGCAATAATTACTTCTGCAATTTTAATTACGCAAAATACAACACATAAAATTACAAAAAACCTTTTAACTGAAAAAACAATTAACAATGTTGTTACAAACAATAACATCAGGAAAAAATCAAATGTAATTACCGATTACAAAAAAGAAACTGCAGAAAAAAGAAAAATCGAAAAAAAGATAACTCAAATTAATAATACTTTTAATAAAAAATCAGAAAATCAAATTTCGGACAAAAACGAAATTGAAGTTATTACCGACAATCTTCTGAAAGAAAATTACACAAATTCAGAATTAAAATCAAACAAAGAGGGGAAAATAAATGTGAAATTAGCCGAACCTCATTCCGAATTCTCGGTAAGTACAAAAAATGCTTGTGAACCCGTTACAATTACATTTTTAAATGCATCCGAAAATTGCGACTCGTTTCATTGGGATTTCGGAAACGGAAAAACTTCATCTCAAAAAAATCCGACTTTTGTGTTCAATACTGCCGGAACATTTACTGTTACGCTTACCGTAACTTCCGGCAGTGTTTCTGATTTTACAAGTAAAAAAATTACAATTTATCCTAAACCTAATGCCGATTTTGAAATAGGAAATAAGAATAAAAATTTGTTTAATAATGAGAAAATAAATTTATTAAATAACAGTTCGGGTTATTCCAAGTGCATTTGGAATTTCGGAGATAACAATACTTCGACATACACAAACCCGACACACACATACGAAAATCCCGGAAATTACAAAATCTCGTTGATTTGTATTTCAGATAACAGATGTGCAGATACAACATATTTGACTAACGTAAAAATACAAGATATAAAATATAAATTAAGTTTTCCTACGGCTTTCAGTCCGGATAAAAGCGGTCAAAATAACGGATATTGGAATAATTCCTCATATCCGAACACAATCTTTCACCCTGTTGTAAGTACTGAAATATCAGAATATCACTTGCGAATATACAATAAGTACGGGACTTTAGTTTTCCAAAGTAACGATTTTAATATTGGCTGGAACGGTTTTTACCAAAATAAACCGGCACCTTCGGAAGTATATGTTTGGGAGTGCAGCGGAAAATTTGAAGACGGTAAACTTTTTAAGAAAACCGGCAATTTAACTTTATTATACCTTCGAAACCAATAATTTTTTCAATACCTGTTTAAGAAGTCGCAATATTTTTGCGGCTTTTTTTATCCTATATCACTCAATTTCTTTAAAATATCATATTGTAAAATAGTCATTCTTTTACCGTTTATTGAAATAACCTTGTCAGCTTTAAATTCAGATAAAATTCTTACGGCATTTTCCATTGACATTGAAGAAAGTTCCGCTAACTCTTTACGCGTCATTCCGATATTAAATTCTTCAGAATGGTAAATCTCATCAGCTAAATAAAGCAAAGTATCTGCTAATCTGCCTCTTAAATGTTTTCTGCTTATATCACTTATTTTTTTATAGAAATAATTTCCGGAATTACTTATTGTTTTAGTCAGTTCATATAAATAAGCAGAATTTTTTTGTGCCAAACCCCTTAAATGCTCGGAATTTATCATACAAACCATAGTATCATCCATTGCTGCAATAGAATATTTATATGTTTTGTCTCCGAACAATGTTTGCAAATCAATATATTCTCCTGCTTTTATTAACTTTAATATCAAATTTTTCTTCCCTTCGATATATAACTTAACCATACCTTTTGCAAGATATAAAGCATGTGTTGCATCTGTTCCCTGCTTGCAAATTGTTTCGCCTTTTTTAAAATTAATAATAGTACAATTAGTTTGAATTGATTCGATATCTGCATCTTCTAACAAATTCAAATATTTCCATTTATACGGACATTGTAAACAACTTTGAGGTTTAGAAATTTTAGCCATTTTATTTTTTTCTGCAAATATAATAATTTTTATCTGCCGACATAACTTTTTTTGTTATATAACAATGTTATTTATGCTATTAAAAACACATATAAATATCCGGACAGTTTTATTAATATATACCTTTGCCGTGTATTAATTTTTAAAATAATAAATAAAGATGAAAAAACTTCTGATATTAGGAGCCGGAACCGGCGGTACAATTATGGCAAACAAAATGCGTAAAATTCTGGAAAGAGACGAATGGGATATAACAATAATCGATCAATTTAAAACCCATTACTATCAACCGGGGTTTTTATTTATTCCTTTCGGCTTTTACACAAAAAAAGATATTATTAAACCCAAATCTGATTTTATTCCGATTGGTGTTAATTTTATTCAATCCGAAATAGACAAAATTGACGGAAAAAACAATAAAGTACTCTTACAAGACGGCGAAATCCTGAATTATGATTATCTGATAATTTCTACCGGAGTTAAAACTGTTCCGGAAGAAACACCCGGATTAAAAGGCAAACTGTGGCATAAAAACGTATTTGATTTTTATACTATTGAAGGTGCAACAGCATTAGCAAATTTTTTTAAAACTTGGGAAGGCGGAGAACTGGTTTTAAATATTGCGGATAACCCGATAAAATGTCCTGTTGCTCCGCTGGAATTTGTGATGTTTGCAGACTCATTTTTTATTGAAAGAGGAATGCGGGACAAAGTAAATATAACTTTCGTAACTCCGATGGAAGGAGCTTTTACAAAACCTCGTGCTTCAAAAGTACTCGGAAATATGTTAAAAGACAAAAACATTAATGTAGTTCCTGATTTTTATCTCGAAAGTGTTGATAATGATAAAAAAGTCATTCGTTCTTATGATGAAAAAGAAGTTCCGTTTGACTGCCTTATTACAATTCCGGTTCATATGGGAGACAGTATGATTGAAAGAAGCGGTTTAGGAGATGATATGAATTTTGTTTTAACAGATAAATTTCATCTTAATTCAACAAAATTCGATAATATTTTTGTTATCGGAGATTCGGCAAACCTTCCTACCTCAAAGGCAGGTTCAGTAGTACATTTTGCAGCTGATGTAGTTACCGAAAATCTTATGTGTGCAATTGAAGGAAGACCGTTAACGGCAAAATTTGACGGACATTCAAACTGTTATATCGAAACAGGACACGGAAAAGGCGCATTAATTGATTTCAATTACGATACAGAACCGCTTCCCGGCTCATTTCCTTTTCCGGGCATAGGACCTTTCGGATTATTAAAAGAAACCAGAATGAACCACTACGGTAAGCTGATGTTCCGATGGATGTATTGGCACATACTATTGAAAGGAAAAGAAATGCCGATTCCTTCAGAAATGTATATGGCAGGAAAAGAAGTATAAATCATTTATTTAATCTTAAACAAAAATAATTATGTCAGATAATAATATTCAAGGGCAAATAAATGATTTAAACCGCAAAATTGATATCATTCTTGAAGAAATGTTTGCTCAAAGAAACAGCAGAATTGAAAAAGAAGATTTGATAAAAGATGTTTCAATTGTCGGTAAGGATATGTTTGCTCATACCGTAACTGTTTTAGACCAAGCCGGAGTTGATTTCGACGGAGAAGCTCTTACGGCACTGTTAATAAAACTTGTCAGAAATATCGGGACATTCAATCAAATGATGGATTCACTCGAAAGCCTTACGGATTTTATGAAAGATGTATCTCCGATTATAAACCAAGTAGGACTTGATGCTATTGCAAAAGTTTCGGAATTTGAAGAAAAAGGTTATTTAGATTTCTTTAAAGAACTTATCAGTATCAGCGATAATATAGTAACACACTTTTCGACAAAAGACGTAAGAGATTTGGCAGATAATATTGTTTCAATTCTCGAAACGGTTAAAAACCTGACACAACCGGATATGATGGGTGCAATAAATAATGCGCTTACGGTATTTAAAAGCATGGATACCGAAAACATTCCGGAATATTCTATGTGGAAAGCATTCAGAACTATGCAAACTCCGGAGATGAAAAAAAGTATCGGCTTTATGATAACATTCTTAAAAAATATTACAACAACTATGAATAAAGAAAAAAGTAATTAATTAATAACCAGTAAAATATAAAATTATGGCACAAAAAGAATATGCAGGAAAAGTGATTGAATTAGACGATAACGGTTATTTTACAAATCCGGATCAATGGACTAAAGAAATGGCAAAAGAAATGGCAAAAGAAAATGGCGAAGAGCTTACAGATAAGCATTTTGAAATTTTAGAATTTATCAGAGAAAAAATAAAAAGCGGTCAAAGCTTAACCATTCGTTCTATCGGGAAATCGGGCATTACAGACATTAAAAGTTTTTATAAACTTTTCCCCGGCGCCCCTTTAAAAAAAGCAACATTATATGCCGGTGTTTCAAAACCGTCAAGTTGCGTATAAAACAAATATTAACTTAAATTCAATAATTATGGCAGAAGAAGTTAAACACCCTTTAAAAAAGGTATTAATGATTTGTGCAAAAGGCTCTTTAGAAGATGTACTTGCAACATTAGTTATGGCAAACGGTGCCGTAATGGAAGGAATTGAAACAAAAGTTTTTTTTACTTTTTTCGGATTAGACGGAATTACTAAAAAACGTTTAAATAAATTACATACGGCAACTGTCGGTAATCCGGCAATGCGTATGCCCGGCGGACTTCCGTTTCCGACGTGGCTGGGAAGTATCCCCGGAGTTGAAGCCGGTGTATCGGCAATGATGAAAAAACAAATTGAAGATTTGGACATCCCTAAAGTTGATGAATTTTTAGAAATGATAGTTGCCGGAGGAGGCGAAATTTTTGCCTGCAAATTAGCTGCAGATATGTTTAAACTAAAAAAAGAAGATTTAATTGATGAAGTAAAAGATATTATAACCATCGGTGAATTTTACGAAATGGCCGACGGTCTGCAAACTCAAATTATTTTTACTTAAAACACAATCTTTATTCCCGAAAGTCATCAGATGAATAACTTTACAAATATCGGAATTGATTTAAACTCATAATCAGCCGGTTTAGAATTCATCTGATGACAGAATCGGTATTTTTTGCTTTTCGAAATTAACTCAATTTTAAAAGATTTTCATTCCTTGAAAGTCTTTTTTCACACATTCTATTTTATTATAGCTCACATCTGCAAGTTATTTTATCAATATACTAATAAACAAATAGTTAAACATAAATTAATTTCTCCCGAATTAAAATATCGATACGATGACTGTCAATAACAAGTAATTTATAAAGAATACTGATAATTAATTTTTATTTTTATTTTTGTAAAGATAAATTTTTATTCACCCTAAAATAAAATATTATGTTTAAAGGTCACCCAAAAGGATTATATGTTGCATTTTTTGCAAATATGGGCGAGCGTTTCGGATTTTATACCATGATGGGTATTTTGGTATATTATCTTACGGCAAAATACGGTTTAACACCCACAAAAGCCGGTATTATATACAGTATTTTTTATGCTTCAATCTATGGTCTCGCACTTATAGGAGGAATTTTTGCAGATAAAACAAAAAATTATAAAGGTGTTATTTTTATCGGACTGATTACAATGCTTGCCGGTTATGTACTTATGTCGTTACCGGGTTTGGGTTTGGCTTTTACAATTTTTGCACTTTTCGTTATAGCATTCGGAAACGGATTATTTAAAGGAAATCTTCAAGCTGTTGTCGGTCAACTTTATGACAACGAAAAATACGGACATCTTCGTGATTCCGCATTCAGCGTATTTTATATGGGAATTAATATAGGTGCTTTATTTGCTCCGCACGCTGCTTCAGGCATTATCAATTGGTTCATTCACCGACAAGGATATGAAAGAAATGATTTACTGCCTTCCCTCATTCATAAATTTAATGAAGGAACTCTTACTGCTGTAGAAAAATTTGATTTACAGTCAATTGCAAATAAAGTATCTCATACTGCAATTACTGATTTAGCAACTTGGACACATCATTACTTAGATATTTACAGTACCGGTTTTAATTATGCTTTCGGAGTCGCCGGTTTAACAATGGTTTTTTCATTCCTTGTTTATGTCTTCTTTAAAAAGATGTTACCCGATGTTAAAAAAGAAATTGAAAGCGGTGAACGTGTTGTTGAAATTTCAAAAGAAGAAACCAAGCAACGTCTTACAGTCCTTTTCTTAGTATTTGCAGTTGTTATTTTCTTTTGGGTGTCATTTCACCAAAACGGATTAACAATGACATTGTTTGCCAAAGATTATACAGTTCAGGAAGTCGGGAAAGGCCCATTTTTACTCTTTAATGTTTGGTCTCTGGTGTCTATGATTATAGGGTTTTACGGTCTTATTACACTTTTAGGCAAAAAAAACTCAAAAACAGGAAGAATTATCGGCGGATTATTTTTCATGGGCGGTATTGCTGCAACCTATTATATGTACACTACATTTAAAGATATTAATCCGTTCTCACCGGAACTGTTTCAACCTTTTAATCCTGCATTTATTGTTATTTTAACACCGATTGTAGTCGGATTATTTGCTTGGCAACGAAAACGCAAAAAAGAATCTTCCACACCTAAAAAAATCGGTATCGGAATGATACTTACATCGACAGCATTTTTAGTTATGCTGATAGGTTCTTTAAGTTTACCGGCATTTAAAGATTTAACTCCGGAATCTCCGCGAGTAGGTGTACAATGGTTAATAAGCACTTATTTTATTTTAACCGTTGCCGAATTATTCCTGAGTCCTATGGGTTTATCTTTTGTTTCAAAAGTATCGCCGCCGAAATACCAAGGAATTATGCAAGGTGCATGGCTCGGAACCACGGCAGTAGGAAATTTATTCCTTTGGGTAGGAAGTTATTTCTACGAAAGAATACAAATTTGGCAAGTTTGGTTAATTTTTGTTATTCTTACCTTAGTTGCTGCCGGTTTTATTTTCTCTATTATGAAAAAACTTGAAAAGGTAGCAAAATAAACTTTTATTAATTCATAAAATAAAAAAAGAGGGTGTTTTTCAAGCATCCTCTTTTCTTTTATTCTTACTTTGCTAATAAATTTTCCCTCCTCTCATATTCAGAATACAAACTTATTTCTTCTTTCATCATTCTTTGTCTGAGGTTCGAAAGTAATTTTGCCGTATCACCGGCAAAACTATCGTCAAATCTCCCTTCAGAATACTTTTCGATATAATAAATTGCAAAATCAGATGTAACCTGCCAATCTTTTGCAAAAAAATCCAGTTTTGTTTTCAGAGCAGAATTGGTCTCTGCTTCTTTATTTAAAAAAGGATACAAATATGTATCTTCGCTTTCAATATGCCTAAGTACTGCTGTCTTAAATTTATTAACAAATTCCGACTTCTTCTCATCAGAAACCAAATACTCATAAACATTTGCAAATAACTGATTTAATTCTTTGTGATCGTCTTTTAATTTTTCAATTAAATTTTCCATATATTACATTCAGATTACAAAATTAATTATTTTAAGAAAAAAAACGAAAAGACTTTATTTAGTAGCCTCTCCGCTTCTCTTAATTAATATAGGAATTATTATTTATTTCAGAATTCCTTTTGAAATAACAAGTCGTTGTACTTGGTTTGTACCTTCATAAATTTGACATAATTTAGCATCTCGCATCATTTTTTCAACACCGAAACTTCTCGTATAACCGTCACCGCCCATTACTTGTACGGCATCTGTAGTAACTTCCATAGCAACATCCGAAGCATAATATTTTGCCATTGCCGAATATGTTCCGGGAGTTTTAAGACCTTGTTCGTAGTACCAAGCAGCTTTCCAAGTCATTAATCTGGCAAGCTCAACTTTGGTTGCCATTTCAGCCAACATAAAAGAAACTCCTTGATTTGCAGTTACCGGTTTCCCGAACTGAATTCTGTTTTTTGCCCAATCTCTTGAAATTTCATATGCCGAACGTGCAATACCTACACTTAATGCCGCAACTCCGGTTCTTGTTCTGTCAAAAGTTCTCATTCCGATTAAAAAGCCCTCTCCTTCTCTTCCGAGGATATTTCCTTTAGGTAATTCAACATCATGAAATTTAATTTCACTTTGTACGGAACCTCTTTGTCCCATTTTATCCAATCGAGAAACAATTTCAACACCCGGAGCATCGGTAGGAACGATAAAACAGGAAAGACTTCTTGCTCCTCTTTCCGGGTCGGCTTGTGCAAAAACTGTCATATACGTAGAAACTTCGCCGTTTGTAATAAAGCGTTTATGCCCGTTTAAAATATATTTATCACCTTTTAAAATTGCATTAGATTTTATTCCGGCAACATCCGAACCGGCATTAGGTTCTGTTAAAGCATATGCAACAGCAGCTTTCTTTTCAACAATCTCGCCCATAAATTTCTTCAATTGATCATCGGTTGCAGCAATTACCCACGGAGTTAATGCAAGCATATTTGCATCGATGCTGATACCGATGCCGGCACAAGCCGCACCAAGTTCTTCGGAACCTAATTGAGCATCAAAAATATTTAATCCCTCTCCGCCGAATTTTTTCGGTATTTGAGAATTCATTAAACCGGCATCATATGCTTTTTTTACAACTTCCCACGGAAATTCACCGGATAAATCGTATTTTGCTCGTACGGGTTTAATAACATTTTCAGCAAAATCTCTGTATTTTTCAACTACTGCCTGTTGTTCTTTCGTTAATGAAAAATCTACCATAATAATCTGTTTTTTAGTAATTTATTTAATTTTATTATCTGTTTTTTTCTATAATTTTTTGAAATACCGGAACTTTTATTTCATCATATTTATCATAATGAATTGCCGATTTAATTAAAATGCCTTCAGGAACATGGTTAACAAGAATATCCCATTTTTCTTTGTTTAAAGATTTTACAAAGAAAGCAAAAGAATGCGAAAATGCGTTTGCAGATAAATATTTAAAATACATATCTGCAATGGCTTTTAACATCTCAATGTATGGTTGCAAATCGGTTGTTGTCAATTCTGCTTCGCTGTCAATCCAAACAATTGCAACCTTAGCAATTGACTCTCTCTCAAGCATATCCGTTTTTATCAGCAACTCAATATCAAAAGCAAACTTTTTTTCAAAATTATTTAAAATTATTTTTTTTACAACATCAGCTCTGAAAGCTTTAAATCCGCATTGTGTGTCTGTAATGTAATTTAATCGGCGAATCATTCGCTTCCAAAGATAAATAAAAAGTTTTCCGCGTTTATCGCGTGTTCCTTTCTTAATCACAACCGACAAATCTTCTCTTCGAGAGGCAACAGCTGCAAATTTCCCTTCATTTATTAAGGGTTCTGCCAATAACCCGATTTGTCCCAAATGTGTTGATAAATCAGCATCGGTATAAATAATAATATGATTTTTTATATTTCTTTCTGCTGCGTACCACATACCGTATTCCACTGCACCGCCTTTCCTGCTGTCATCTGCGGATGTTAATCCTTTTGCAATTTTTAAATTATTATCAATTGCATCCTGTAAATATAATACCTTTACATTATTTTCAGAATATCTTTCTTTTAAAACTTTTTCTGCAATTTTACCGCTGTTCTCGGGGCATCCGTCATCTACAACCAACATGTCCCAAGAAATATTCGGAAACTTGCCGACAAGATTTTCTAATTGCTTAATTTTTCGAATTAAAAAATCTTCTCCGTTCGGATGTTCTTTTTTTGTTAAAATTCGAATATTTTCTTTATATACAGCAAAAACAATCGTAAAATGGACTATTTTATTAATTTCTGAAAGATTTTTTTTTGATAATGCAATCTTAATTGCCGAGTAAACTAAAATACTGTGTGTTTTTTTCTTTTTTGCGGTTTCTTTTTAGAGATTTTTTAGTTCCTCGGAAGAAGCAGCTGTCAAAAATAATTCTTCAGCCAATTGTTCAATCTCCGAAGATTGAAATTCATCGGTTAAATCAATTTCCGTTGATTGATGTTTTTCTTCAAAAGCTTTTATTATATCTGAAAAATCCATTTATGTAATTAGCGATGCTAAATTAAAAAAAAATAATTTATTTATGCAAGCATAATTATTTTATTAAGAATAAATTGTTAAAACCAATTTTCGTCTGCCCCCTGAATTTCGGAATTCACACAAATAAATACCCTGCCATGTTCCGAGATTTAAAGAACTTTCAGTAATGGGAATTGTAACAGAATTACCTAACAGACTTGCTTTTATATGAGCAGGCATATCATCGGCACCTTCAAAAGTATGTGAATAATAAGATTGATTTTCGGGAACAATTTTATTAAATACTTTTTCAAAATCTTCACGTACGGTATAATCAGCATTTTCGTTCAAAGTTAAACCTGCAGAAGTATGTTTTATAAAAATATGAAGTAAGCCTGTTCTCGGTAAATCCGGTAACTCTGAAATAATATTACTTGTTATTAAATGATACCCTCTTTTTAAAGAAGGAACTGTAATTTCTTTTTGATAAATCATATGTATGTTTTTTTAATATGTTTTGCAATAATTTAAAATTAAAACAGTTTATTTAAATAACAAAATTCATAGCATGTTTTTTAAAAAACTATTAATTTTAATTTTAATCTCTTTTTTTCCTCTCCTATTTTTTTCTCAAACCGTAAAAATACACGGAACTGTAAAAGATGAAAATAATATATACTTGCCGTATGTTAACATTTTCACAAAAGATAATAAAATTCAGGATGTATCAGACTCAACGGGCAGATTTTCTGTTACAGTCCCTTCAAAATACAAATTCCTGTATTTTAAATTTCAGAATGACGAACCGGTACAAATTAAAATTCCTGCAAATGAAAGCAGTTTTAAAATGGACATTACACTCGGGACAACAAATAAAATTGAAAATGTTGTTGTAGAGGCTGATAAAGTAAATGCAACAGGTATCATTTACGTAGAAGCAAAAATATCCGAAGTATTACCGTCAATTTCCGGCGGCATTGAAAGTTTGATAAAAACAGAGCTGGGAGTTGCAGGTGCAAGAAATGAACTAAGTTCAAAATATTCGGTCAGAGGCGGAAGTTTTGACGAAAATTTGGTTTATGTAAACGGCATTGAAATATACAGACCGCAATTAATAAGAGCCGGACAACAGGAAGGATTAAGTTTTATAAATCCGTCGATGGTTTCGGAAGCAAAATTTTCATCAGGAGGTTTTGAGGCAAAATACGGAGGAAAATTATCTTCGGTACTGGATATCACATATAAACATGCTTTAAAAAATGAGTTTTCGGCTTCGGCAAGCTTACTCGGAGGTTCATTATTCTGTCAAAGATTAAGCAAAAATAAAAAACTGAGTATTCTTTCCGGATTGCGCTATAAAACAACAAAATATTTACTTAATTCTTTGGAAACTTCCGGCGATTATAATCCCCGATTTACAGATTTTCAAACATACATCAGTTATATTATTAACCGCAAATTTGATATTCGGTTTTTAGCAAATGTGTCAAACAGTAAATTTAATTTTATTCCGAAAAGCGGTGTTACTAATTTCGGAAGTATTGAGAAATTACTTTCTTTAAATGTCTATTATACCGGACAGGAAACAGACCGATTTTACTCAAATACAGCTGCGTTGTCTTTCAACTTTCATCCTGATAAGAATCTGAATTATTCTTTCAATATATCGGCATATTCGGCTGACGAAAGTGAGAAATTTGATATTATAGGATTTTACGATTTAAACCAATTAAATAATGATATAGGAAGTGATAATGCCGGAGACAGCATACTTAATCTCGGAAACGGCGCATATATGCAACATGCACGTAATTATTTATTAATAAGCGGATTACAGGTAATACATTCAGGTTATTTTAAAAAAGACAATCATTATTTTAATTGGGGTATTATTTACAAATTTGATAAAATAAACGACAAAATTGATGAATGGAGTTTATTGGATTCGGCAAGTTATTCCGTTCCTAAAAATGAAGAAGAATTAATAGTGAATGAAAATATAAAATCCGAAAATCCGCTTGAAAACAATAGATTTACGACATATCTTCAAGATAAATATCTTATCCAGGATTATTTAATGCAATATGAATTTATCGGAGGTATGCGTTTTCATTACAATACATTAGGAGATGAATTTTTATGGAGTCCGCGTATTGCAATTGCCGCAAAATCTTTAGGAAAAAACAAGAATGTTATACGATTTTCGTCAGGCATTTATTACCAACCTGTTTTTTACAGAGAAATAAGAAAATTTGACGGCAGTATTGCTGCTGATAAAACCGCTCAAAAATCCGTTCATTTTGTTTTGGGTCATCAATTTCAGTTTTATGCATTAGGCAGAAATATGAAACTTTATACCGAAATATATTATAAAAAGTTGAATAATATTATTCCGTTTGAAATGGATAATATTCGAGTTAAATATTATGCCGATGTAAGAACTTCCGGATATGTAAAAGGTATTGACACTAAACTTCGCGGAGATTTTGTTCCCGGAATTGATTCTTGGTTCAGTTTATCTTTTCTTAAAACAGAAGAGAAAATTTCTGATTCCGGGAACGATACATCTTTTTATATCCCTCGTCCGACCGATCAAAGAGTTACTGCAAATCTTTTTGTTCAGGACTATTTACCCGGTAACAAACGCTTTAAAGCATTTATGAATTTTGTATTCGGCACAGGTTTTCCTTTCGGTGAACCTAAAAACATAGAAAAAAAAGCACAATACCGTTCTTTTTCATACCAAAGAGTTGATTTAGGTGCATCTGCCGTTCTGATAAATAAAAATAAAACATATAAAAATAAATTCTTTAATTATTTTAAATCCGTATGGCTTACAGCGGAAGTTTTCAATATGTTAGACATAAAAAATACCATCTCATATCGTTGGATACATGTTGTGCCTAATTCATCAATTGCCGTAAATAACATAAACAATAATTTTCCGGTGCCCTACAACTTAACGGGAAGACGTTTTAATTTAAAATTATCAATAAAAATTTAAACATTTCATTTGATTATATTTTCATATTTTTTTCTACTTTCGGGTTTTATAATTTATAAAAATTATTTCTGACAATCCATGAGTTTTATATACCCGACATTTTTATTTGCACTGTTTGCCGTTTTGATTCCGGTAATCATTCACTTATTCAATTTCAGAACATATAAAACAGTATATTTCAGCAATGTTCGATTTTTGAAAAATGTAAAACAAGAAACAAAATCAAAATCTAATTTAAAACACCTGTTGATATTGCTGATGCGAATTCTTACAATTGCCGCATTGGTTTTTGCTTTTGCCCGACCTTATATTCCCGAAAAAAATCAGAATACAGATATTTCTGAAAACCGAATCGGAATTTACCTCGATAATTCATTTAGTACGGAAGCCGAAAACAAATACGGAAATATTCTTGAAATCGAAAAGAAAAAAGCAATTGAAATTGCAAATGCTTACCCCGAAAATGTTAAAATTTTATTTCTGACAAATGATTTTAGTCTTAAGCATCAACATTTTGTGTCAAAAGAACAATTCAGAGATTTTATTAATGAAACAAAAGTAAGCCCTGTTGTTCGAAAAATAAGTTCCGTTACGAATAAAATCAATACAATTTTTAAAGAGATTAAGAAACCTCGTAAAAATTATTCAATATACATTATTTCTGATTTTCAAAAAACAAGTTCCGATATTGAACAAATACAAAATGACAGTACTGAAAAAATTATCTTCGTTACGGTACCGGCTGAAAAAACAGCTAATCTTTTTATTGATTCTGTATGGTTTGCAAGCCCTAATCGACCTGTGAATCAAAATGATATATTAAATATACAAATTTCAAATACCTCTGATGAAGCCTACCGACAAATACCGCTTAAATTATTTATTAATGACAGTTTAAAAGCAGCAGAAAGTTTTAATATTGATGCACATTCTAAAGAAATAAAAACAATAAATTTTACGAATAACAAAACAGGAATTGTTAACGGAAGAGCAGAAATCACTGATTTTCCGGTAACTTATGATAATCGTTTTTATTTCAACTATAATTTAACAGATACAAGTAAAATTCTGATTGTAAGAGAAAATAACAAACCTAACAAATATATAAATACTGTTTTTTCAGGTTTAAAGTATGCAACACTAAAAACTGTTTCAGTAAAAAACACCCGATTAATAAATTTTAATAATTTTAATGTGATAATATCTGACGGTTTGCAGCAAATTCCTGACAAATTAAATGAGAATTATTTAAATTTTGTACAAGACGGCGGAATTTTAATTATTTTTCCGAAAATAAACTGTAATACAATTTCGTATAATAAATTCTTCAACGAAGCAAACTTAAATTTCATTACCGGATTTGATACCGTAAAAATTTATGCCGATAAAATAAACTACAACAGTGATATTTTAAAAAATGTATTCAGGAAGAAAGAGAGAAATACAGATATGCCTTATGTTAAGAAAAGAGTAATATACAGCAACTTAACAAACATTGACGAAGACGTTATTTTGTATTCCGAAAAAAACGACAAATTGATAAGTTCTGCAAACTCAGGCAGCGGAAAGATATTTATTTTTGCACAAAGTGCTGATGAAAAAGCAGGAAATTTGGTTATGCACCCTCTGTGGGTTTCTTTACTTTACAATATGGTTTTTTACAATACATCCGGGAAAAATATTTATTACACTATAGGAAATGACGTTGTTATTCCGATAAAAAATCAAAATAACAATACAGATAATGTTTTTCATATTACAAACAACACGACAGATATTATCCCGCAAGTTATAAAGGCAGGAAATGCTTTCGGTAAAATATTCATTAACAACATGATAGAAACAGCCGGTCATTATAAAATACTGTATAACAACAAAGTTGTCAAAGGGATATCCCTAAATTACAATCGAAAAGAATCGGATTTATCGCATTTTACAAACGATGAGTTAATAAAATTCTCTGCTGATTTTTCCGATAAAAATATTTTTGTTATTGATTCAAACAAGGGACTGTCGAAAGAAGCAATATTAAATAAAAACTACGGCATTCGGTTATATAAATATTTTTTGCTTGCCGCATTATTATTTATTGCTTTAGAAATAATTTTTATTAAACTTTTAAAATAAAACATGAACAAATATTTTATACCGCTTATTCTGATTTTAAGCATTACGGTAAAATCATTTTCGCAAAATATTGACAGCTTAGTTTTTTTCGATTATAAAATTATTCCGCATCAATATCAATATAAAGGAACAAAAGTTGAAGAAATTTCCGGAATCGAGTATTCGGGAACACCGGAAAAATATTATTTATTGCCGCAATCCGATTTTGCACCGCATTACTTTCTTTGCACCATTGAAGAACACAACGATCAAATTTCATGGTATCTTGACAGTGTTATTAATCTCAACGCAAAAAATTTCGACGGCGAATCTGTAAGATTCAATAAAAAAGATAAATCAATTTATCTGTCAGAGGAACTTAAAAAACAATCATTTATTAAAAAAACAGATTCTTCGGGAAACTTAAAAACAATTTTACAATCGGACAGTATGCAAAAGTTTAACAGAGGTTGGGAAGGCATTTGTTTTGATACTAATTACAATAACCTTTTTATTTCTCTGGAACAGTCTTATAATAAGCCGATTACCGATATTTTAAAATTTAATTTATCAACCGGAAAAATTGATACTTTTAAATATAAATTAGATGTTTTACCTAACGACACAAAAAATGACAACGGCATTACAGAAATTTTATGTATAAATGACAGCACACTTATTGTTTTAGAACGTGATTGGCAAAAAAGCACAAAACACACTTCAGTAAGAGTTTACAAAACTGAAATTAATTACAAAACAAAAAAAGCAGTTAAAACTAAATGCTTATTTAATTTTGACAATCTATATTTCAAACCGGATAATGTTGAGGGGATGACTTTTAATGCCGACCGGTCAAAAATTATTTTTGTTACCGATGATAATAAAAGCAAACATCAGCAAACACAAATTATTTGTTTTACAATAAAATAGGGCTTGCTGAAAACGCTAATATATTTGTGTTTCAATTACTTATAAGATTATTTACATATACAAGTGCAAGGTTTTTAATTCATTTCACCCTATTTCCTTGCACTTGTATAAAATATTTTAGCTGCCCACAGGCACATCATCTTTTTTCTAGTTGATAGTCATCGTATCACTATTTCAATTTAATTAAAACAGGTTTAAACCTAACAGGCTGTTTGCTGACACATTGATACGATGACTTGCGGATTTAAGGTATTTATA
>JAJRUH010000130.1 GCA_024277895.1 Bacteroidota bacterium
AGGAAATATATAAGGGAGTTGATATTATCAAGGAAATGATTAATAGTGCTCTTGACCCGACAGGCTATCTGAAATATCAAAATATTGAAGTTAATTATGCAATGTTTATTAAATCACAGAATATTTAAACCATAGCCATAAAATACAGTATATATCTGTTTTTCAGACGAATAAAAAACATCTTGCAAAAGAAGAAATTTTAATTATTTTTGTAATAATTATCAAAAAGACTCATATAATTTGAAAAGATATTAACTTCGTCACAAAATATTAAATTTTAACATATGAAAAAATTTCTAATAATCGTCTTAGCGATTTTGATTGTCGGGTTTTCTGCATATTATGCTTTTATATATTTTGTTTCCTTCAGTCAGGGATATCGTGCCGGAGAATTGGTAAAATTCAGCAAAAAAGGAGTTTTGATTAAAACCTGGGAAGGACAAATAAGTCAAGGAGTTTCGGAAGCACAGGTATTCTATTTTTCCGTTCAGGATAATGAACCGCAAGTTATCGAAAAATTAAAACAATTGCAGGGAAAAACAGTTAAATTAACCTATAAAGAACGTTTTAAAACTTTTCCGTGGTTAGGAGATACAAAATATTTTGTAACGGCAGTAGAACAAACCGGATACAGAGATAATCAAAACATGTCAAATCCGGATAATTCCTCCGGAAACAGCGAAACTCTGCAAGAATTAAAAAAAGAAAACGATATGCTGAAACAAAGAATTAAAGATTTGGAAACAACAATTAATGTTTTGAAAAATTCTTCAAATAATTGATTTATTTACAATATTGCTGCATAAGCAGTTTTGCATAAGCTATTCCTAATTTCGATGCCTGTTTTAAATCATTACAGGCATTTTCTTTTTGTCCTGTATCCAAATAAAGCAATGCTCTGTTGTAATAGGCTGCTGCCATTTTCGGATTTATTTCCAAACACTTATTAAAATCACTCAAAGCACTCTTCATATCTCCTGTTTTTTGCTTTGCCAAAGCTCTGTTAAGATAAGCAGTATATTGATTGGGTTCTAATTGAATTGAATAGTCGTAGTTTTTTATTGCTTCTTCGGTTTTTCCTTCCAGCATTTTTGCTTTTCCGAGATTTGAATATACAGCAGCTTCTTTCGGGTTAAGTTTCAAAGATTTATTAAAATCGGCAACAGCACCTTTAACATCTCCGCTTTTTCCTTTTGCTACGCCTCTGTTTGCATAAAATGTTGCATCATCGGGATTAAAATTAATCGCCAAATCAAAATCTTTCATTGCTCCTTTAAGGTCTCCGAGTTCGGCTTTTGCATTCGCTCTGTTATGATACGCATCGGCAAATTGAGCATCTTGCTCAAGTGCTTTTGTAAAATCTTGTATTGATACTTTTATCAAATTTGTATCAGAAATCAATTTCCCTAGTTCAAATTCTGAAACTCCGCGATTATAATAGGCGTTTTTATAGTCGGGCTTACCTTTTATTGCCTTTGAAAAATCCTTTATTGCATCTGTTCGAAATTTTTTTGCCTCATCAAAATTCATTTTATCCATTGCCTTTGCGGCTTTTCTGTCTTTCCAGCTTCCCAAATTATTTTGTGCAACAACCGATGTCGGAGATTTTTTTACCGTGTCTTTCCAAAGTGTTTCACTATTTTTCCAAATATCACATCGCTGAAAAGTTAAAATGCTTAATATCAACACATAAGCGGCAACACTTCCGTATGCAACGAGTCTGTTTTTTTCAACATATTTTAAAAAGATTAATGCAAGCAAAATAACATAACCTATTGACGGAATATATGCATAACGATCGGCATGAATTGCACTTCCCACCGGAATAAACTGAAGTAATAAAAAAATATTTACAATAAAAATCCCGATTGCAAAAACAAGTTCTTTCTTTTTCTTTTTTATCAGCCAAAAAAATAAAAATCCGATGAATGCTGTCGGAATAATCATTAAATAATAAAACCGGGGGACTGTTTGGTGAATAATATCCGGATAAGGATAAATTGCCGACAGATTTACGGGTAAAAGTAACTGTTTGATATATTGCATAAAGGCAAAAGATGCAATTGCAATTCGTTGTATAAAGTCATAGCCTTGTTCATCAACCAGAGCTTCGCTTTGTTTTTGTGCTCCGATAGCTATCATTCCGAAAATAACGGCAAGAATTAAAAACGGTAATTTTTCAAAAATTACTTTTTTGCTTAATAATTTTCTGCCTCTCAGGTAATCGATTAAAATAAGCGTAACTGCCAAAGATACTGCCTGCCCTTTTGAAAATAAAGAAAATAAAAATAAAACAAAAGACAGAATAAAAAATTTTGTTTTCTTATAATCAACATATTTAACATACGCAATTAACGAGAGCACAAAAAAGAAAGAATACAACACGTCTTTTCGTTCCGAAATCCATGCAACGGATTCGACATGAAGGGTATGAACAGCAAAAATTAATGCCGCAACAACCGCCAAATTAAATTTTTTAAATAACAGAGATATAAACCAAAAAACAGACAGGCTGATTAATATATGCAATAATATATTTGTAAAATGAAACATAAAAGGATTAATGTTTCCGTCGGCATCCTCTCCGCCAATGGCATAATCTATTGATAAAGAAATCATTGAGAGCGGATGATAATTTCCCATATAATACGTATCGGGATTAAAAAGGGTTTTCAGAGTTTCAAAAGACAGGTCTTTAAGATAAGGGTTGGTATTCAAGTAAAATTCATCGTCCCACGAAGTTATTTCATTATCTAATGCCGGATAATACGAAACAAAAGTTACCAAAATAATAATAAAAAGCCAAAAAGTTTTCGTTTTGGAAGAAACAGATTTGATTGTAATCTTCTTTGTTTTTAAAGTGGTTTTATCCCCTTTTAATGTTATGTTATTTGGTGCTTTTTTTCGTTCTCGTTTCATTTTGATGTTTTTTATTCCGAATACTCCATTTTATAATGTTCAATATTTGCCTCATAAAACAATTCCCCGATTTTTTTAAATCCGAGTTTTTCATAAAAAGTTATTGCCTGAACCTGAGAATTCAAATAAATTTTCATTTTTTTCGGAATATACTCTTTCATAATAAATTGAACTAAATTAATGCCAATATTTTTTCCTCTGAAATTTTTAATAACGGCAACACGTTCTATTTTTATACCTTCTTTCGTTATTCTGACTCTTGAAGTTCCTGCAGGTTTTTCTTCGGAAAAAATAATAAAATGCGTTGCTTCAGCATCTAATCCGTCAAATTCTTCTTCTTCATCGGTATTTTGCTCTTCAATAAAAACTTTTGTGCGAATTTTAAATGCTTCGTTTAATAGTTTTTTATTTTTAAAACTGAATTTTACGACTTTTCCTCTCATTACAAAAAAGGTTTTAACATTTCAATGCTTAAATCATAAAGTTTGTCTTGAATTTCGAGGTCATAAGATATCGGATTGCTTTGCATAGGACGTCGATTTTCCAGATACCAGCCTGAAATTTCGTTTGTTGCCTCTGTTTCGGCAGCATAAAGCATTGTTTCGGCACCTTCGCTTACAGGCATACCTCCGCTCCAGGCAGCATTCAACAATTTGGTTTCAATAACTCCGGGGTGCAAACAATTTATACAAACTTTATTATTTTCATAAATTCGTCCGAGTTTATATGCGTGCAAAATATTTAATAATTTGCTTAAAGAATACGCCGAACTTCCTTCATAGTTTTTTTCACCCTGTAAGTTTTCAAAATCTGCATCGGAAGAGTGTATCATTGAGGTTACATTTAAAATACGAGAACCTTCTGTGTCTTTTATTTTTGAAATTAATTTTTCGGTCAATAAAACATGTGCTAAATAATTAACCTGAAATGTTCGTTCAAAACCGTCTTTTGTTATTTGTTTTTCAGGAATAAATTCTGCTGCGTTATTGAACAAAATGTCAATTTTTTCAAAGTTTTCATTTATTTCTTTTGCGGCATCGGCAACTTGTTTCAAATCAGAAAAATCTGCCTGTATTCCGAACACCGATTCGTTAATTTGTCTGATTTCTTTAAGCGTATTAACAATTCGCTCTTCATCCCTTCCGTGAATAATGATTTGTGCACCTTTTTCAGCTGCTTTTTTTGCAGTTCCTTTTCCTATGCCGTCGGTTGCTCCGGTTATTAATATTACTTTATTTTTTAAATCCATAATATCTTTATAATTAAATATTTATATAAATTTTCGTGTTTTTTGTTTATAATTCTTATATAAATTTCCGTATTGCGTTTCACATATTTTTTCTTCTTCATTAAGAATAAAATACAGACTGTAAAAATGCAAAAAAGCAATGATAAATAAAAATCCGGAAACTGTTACGAACAGCATTCCCGAAATAATTATAAAAAATGATATGTAAACGGGATGCCGAGAAAATTTATAAATTCCGGATGTTACCGGCAAATGATATTCCGAAATTGCAAAATAAAACATTGCCGCAGCATATAGCAAAATACCGATTATAAAAATAACAATACCTACATAAAAAAAGATATTTTCAGTTTTTAAAGGAATAAATATTGAGCTGAACAGGATTAAATAAAAAGTAATTTTGTTCAGTATCGTATAGTTTTTTAATTGCGGAACCGTAATAAATTTCTTAATGTTATATTTCGGAAAAAGGATAATGAATCCGAAATTCAGTATCAAAAAAACACTTGTAAACAACCATAAATTATAAACAGACAGAGATATTTCAAAATATGTTTTCAAATTTCTCGGATTTTGGTCAAAATAATTATTCTTTTAATTAATATTTTCTAATTTTACTTTTTAATTCAAATATTTCATGCAAAATAATTTTAAATTATTTTTTTTTATATTCCTGTTAATCAGCATTTTATATTCATTTAGCATTAATGCTCAAACTTCGGTTAAATGTATAAACCCTAATCAAATTCCTCAAAAACACAAATATAAATTTATTCACAATAAATATCTTGAAAAGGTATCAAATTTAGATGATTTAAATCCGGAATGTTACAATGTTGATGATTCTGATTCTTATTATTCCGAAATTGATTCTTTTATTGTAAAAAAAGACATAAATATCGTTTGGCAAAAATACAAAACTATCAGTTTAAAAGACACATACAGCGGGCATATCGTAAAGTTGGGTTTTGTATATTCAAAAAAGAAAAGAAAAATTTATTATATAAACGATAAATACGACGGAATTAAAGTTGGTCAAATTTATTTTATTCGCCTGAATTTACTAGGAGGAATAAAAAAATTAATTGTTGCCTATGAAGTTACAAAAATTGACGATAAGAAAAAAATGATACAGTTTTGTTATATAAATAACGGAATATCACAAGGTTCTCAACGAATTTTTTTATACAAAACAAAAGAAGGGTTCACAAAAATTTTGCATAAAACATATTATAAAAGTCGTTCAAAATTAAGAGACCGCCGGTTGTATCCGATATTTCACAAAAGAGTTGTTGAAGAGTTGCATCATAATTTAATAAAGTCTCTTTCTTTAAATTAAAGATAAAACAAGTCCTCAATAATAAAATCTTCAATAAATTTTCCCTTTTCCGTTATATACAAAACATTTTGTTTTTCTGTCAAATTCCCGTTTTTTAAATGTTTTTGTGCTTTATTAATAAGAAATTCTGCAAATTTTTCTCCTGTATTTTTTTTTACAAAATTAATATCAACACCCCACATTGTGCGTAATTGTGTAATAATATAATCGTTATATTTATCTTTTGCCGAAAGTATTTCTTTTTCAAAATAATTGCTGTTCTCTCTTATTCTTTTAATATATTCTTTAATATTTTTTATGTTAAACTGCCGAGAATTGCCGTTGTAAGAATGTGCCGATGCTCCGATACCCAAATAATGTTTTTGCTGCCAATAAGATGTATTGTGTTTTGAAAAAAATCCTTTTTCCCCGAAATTTGATGTTTCGTATTGAATAAAATTCTTTTTTTTTGCTTCTTTTTGTAAAATTTTAAATTGGTTGAGACTCTCTTCTTCCGGAATTTCTTTTATTTTTCCGGAATTCAGTTTTTTTAAAAAAACAGTATTCGGCTCATAAGTAAGATGATATGCCGATAAATGCGGAATTTTCAGTTCAAAAAAATAATTAAGATTTTTTCTCCATTTTTCGGAAGACATCCCGGGCAAACCGTATATTAAATCACCGCTGATATTTGAAAATCCGAGATCTTGTACCTTTTTTATGGCAGAAATACTTTGTTCTGCCGTGTGTCGTCTGTTCATAATTTGCAAATCATCATCGAAAAAAGATTGAATACCTATACTTAAACGATTAATCGGCGTACATTTTAATGCTTTTAAATAACTGTTGCTTAAATCATCGGGATTTGCTTCTGTTGTGATTTCCGGTTTTTCTGTTATTTTATATGTTTTATAAATCTTTTCGAAAATTTCGTTTATCTCTTTTTCTGTCAGTAATGACGGAGTTCCGCCGCCCAAATAAATGGTTTCAACCGGCTTGTTTTGAAGATAATTTTTTCTTAATTCCAATTCTTTTTTTAATGTTTGCAAATATTCTTCCTTATATTGTAAAGATACAGACATAAAAAAATCACAATAATAACATTTCTTTGCACAAAAAGGAATATGTATATAAATACCTGACATACAATTTTTTTAATAAAATATTATAAAACCGGTTTAAGTTTGTTGTTAATTTTAGTCCTATGTTTTCTTCCCGAAAATACAACTGACAAAGTTACATTTTTTAATTTCTCGCATTTTGACAAATTAGTTCAATTTTTAATGTTTTTTATTTTTCCCTTTGCTTTTTTTTATGATTCTAAAAAACATACAAACTTACAGAATAAACATATTTTTGTCCTTATATTTATTTTAGTCACAGCATTCGGTTCCGGTATTGAAATAATTCAAAAATTATATATCCCCGAAAGAACAGGTAATATTTTTTATTTAACAACAGATATTTTCGGTAGTATAGGATTCTTTATATTTTTTATTTAAAAAAAAACCGCAATCTGAAAAACTGCGGTTTGTAATTTTAATAAATGAACGTTTTTCTTTCAAATCTTTAAATCAACTTCAGCGTTATTAATTCCGTCTGCAAAATCTCCTATTGTTTGTTCTCTGAAAACTTTTATTAATTGCCTTCTTACTTCATGTGATCGTTCATAAAACGGACAAAGCTCCTCATGGGCAGGATTGTTTTCACAAATTTTTACACCTATTAAACACTCATTAAAAACATCAGTTCCGTCAATGGTTTCAACGATATCGTATAATGAAATTTTATGCGGATTAAGTGCCAAACTAAAACCTCCGTGCGGTCCTTTAATAGAATGTAATATTTTGTTTTTTGCCAAAGTTTGCATTATTTTTCCGAGAAAAGGACCCGGCAAACCTAATTCTTCCGATATTTTTTTTATTCCGATTTTTTCATCTTTTTTTGATTCTGCGGCTAAATAAATTACGGCTCTTATAGCATACTTGCATGTATTCGAAATCATTTTTCTGTGTTTTAGTTTTCAAAGATATAAAAAAATTTTAATTATGAATAATAGGATTTTAATATCTTACATTTTATTTTCTATCGGTATTTTTTCTATCCTCCTTTGATGCCTCCCGCCTTCAAATTCTGTATTTAAAAATACATCAACTATTTCCGATGCTTCATTCTCGGAAACAAACCGAGCCGGTAATGCACAAATATTTGCATTATTATGTAAACGGGCTAATTTTGATATTTCAACATTCCAGCACAAAGCCGAACGAATTTTTTGATGTTTATTTGCCGTCATATTTATCCCGTTTCCGCTTCCGCAAAGCGATATTCCAAAATCAAAATTTCCGTCTTCTACTGCTTCCGCCATCGGATGTGCAAAATCCGGATAATCAACACTTTTCTCAGAAAAAGTTCCGAAATCTGTTATATTATACCCTCTTTCTGTTAATTTTTTTATCAAAAATTGTTTAGTTTTATAGCCGGCATGATCACAGGCAAATGCAATTTTTTTCATATCTTTACTTTTTTGTATAAAAGACTTATACTAATTAATTTATTAATAATCAATATAATACATAAATATTACTCTCTATCTATTATTTTAACAGTGTGTTAATAAAATTCATTAATCACATATAAATCAATAAATTGAAAAATCGGTCGTTTTTAATATTTTGTTTATAATTTTAATAAAGAATATTAAAAATTATTTTTGCAAAGAAAATCAAATTATCATTATATAAAGAATATTAAATTGAACAAGTTTAATTATTAATATTTTTTGTATTTTACTAACAAATAATTAATACTCGAAAGAGAAAAAATTTATTGATTTTTTATATTAAAAGGTAATATTAACAACTGTTAAAAAAATTTATAAACCATTGAAAAACAAACATCAATAATTAAACAAATAATAATTAAAATGTGTATAATTTTTTAATATCTTAAAAAGCAACAAAATATTATTATTTTTATCACGGATATTAAACGATTATAATCATTATTATAAGATTTAAATTTATAAAATTATAATATATAAATAATACAAATGAATATTTTAAACACAGAAATTTCAAAAAACGGATTTATTTCTTTAAAAGAAAAAGATTTAAATTTTAAAAATGAAATAAATAAACTTAAAAAAGAGAAAAATGCTGTTATTTTAGCTCACTACTATGTAAAAGGTGAAATTCAGGATATTGCTGATTTTGTGGGCGACAGTTTATCTCTTTCGCAAAAAGCAGCAGAAACAAAAGCTGATATTATTGTTTTTGTAGGTGTTCATTTTATGGCAGAAACTGCAAAAATTCTTTCTCCGTATAAAAAAGTACTTCTTCCTGATTTAAATGCCGGTTGTTCACTTGCTGATTCTTGTCCTGATAATGATTTCAGAGAATTTATTCTTAAACATCCCGACCATACGGTTATTTCTTATGTTAATACAAGTGCTAAAGTTAAAGCTCTTACCGATATAGTTTGTACTTCAAGTAATGCCGTTAAAATAGTTGAAAGTATTCCGAAAGATAAAAAAATTATTTTCGGTCCCGACAGAAATCTCGGGAATTATATCAGTCGGCTTACAGACAGAGAAATGGTTATTTGGGACGGAGCCTGTCATGTGCACAGTGAATTTTCTTTAGAAAGAATTTTAGAACAGAAAAAAAACAATCCGGATGCAATTATTATTGCTCATCCCGAATGTCCTAAACCTATACTCACAATTTCCGAATTTGTCGGTTCTACATCTGCTCTTATAAAATTTACAAAAGAAAGTAATGCAAAACAATTTATTGTTGCCACAGAACCCGGAGTAATACACGAAATGAAAAAATTATCCGCTGATAAATTCTTTATTCCGGCACCCGGTGAAGATGCCGAATGTGCCTGCAGTGAATGTGAATTTATGAAACTAAACAGTATTGAAAAATTATATACTTGCTTAAAATACGAACAACCGGAAATTATAATTGAAGAAAAAATTCGTAAAAAAGCATACATCCCGATAAAAAGAATGTTAGATTTGTCTTAATGAATTTAAAAAACAAAAATATTTCAAAATTAATTCTTACGGTTTTATTTATTGCAAGTATTTTTTTCTCGTTTTCACAGAAAATAAATCCTGACGGTTATAATAAATTTTACTATCCCGACGGAAAAGTATCAAGTGAAGGAAATATGAAAAAAGGTAAACCCGTCGGATACTGGAAATCATATTATCCCGACGGAACGATAAAATCAGAGGGAAACAGAAAAAATGAAAAATTAGACAGTATTTGGCGTTTTTTTGACAGATTTGGTCATCTTACCGAAGTTATTGATTATAAAAATGGTATAAAAAGCGGATATTATAAAACATATAAGTTTATTAAAGATAGTGATTATCAAGCAAATATATTAATTTCAAAAGAATTATACGTTAACGGAGAAAAAAACGGAAAATCATACTATTATGATGAAAGAGGAAGATTAAAAAAAACTACAGAATATGAAAAAAATTATAAAAACGGTTATGAAAAATATTTTGACAAAAAAGGTAATATTATATTAATTTTAAAATATTCATATAATAATTTATTAAGTTCCGAACGCATTAACAGAACCGATTATAAAGGTTTAAAGCAGGGAATTTGGAAAACTTTCTACGGAAACGAAAAATTACATACTTATGCTAATTACTTAAATGATACACTAAACGGTTATTACAGAGTATATAATCCTTACGGTGAATTAATAAAACAAGAATATTATATTAAAGGAATTAAAACAGATTTAAGTAAAGAAGAAAAAAATGAAAACCAAATAAAAGTAAAAAAAACATATTATATCAACGGAAAAATAAAAAAAACCGGTGCATATATAAATGATAAACCTGTAGGCGTTCATAAAAGTTATGATAAAAACGGAAAAATTATCGGATCGGAATTATATTCCGATAAAGGAACTAAACTCGGAACCGGTATTATTGATAAAGCCGGAAAAAAACAAGGAAAATGGAAATTTTTATATGAAAACGGTAAAATAAGATCACAGGGAAAATTTATAAACGGTAAAAAAGAAGGAACTTGGATTTTTTATTATAAATCTGGAAATATTGAACAAAAAGGAAATTATAAAAAAGGAAAACCCGAAGGAATTTGGATTTGGTATTTCGATAACGGAAATATAAGAAGAAAAGGAAAATTTGACAAAGGAAAAGAAATCGGAAAATTTTATGAACTTACTGAAGAAGGAGATACATTATCGACAGGAAATTATTTTTACGGTTTAAAAAGCGGAATTTGGAAAGTCAGCGTTAATGATTATACAGAAACAGGAACCTATGTTTCCGGAAAAAAAGATGGAGAATGGAAAGCATATTACGACGACGGAACTTTACAATTTAAAGGAAATTATTTAGAAGGATACCCCGACGGTAAACATTATTATTATTATCCGAGCGGAAATGCAAAAGCAATAAGATATTATGCTGCAGGACAGAAAGTTAAAAAGTGGAAAAAATATACCGATGACGGTGATTTAGATACTGTTACAGAATATAAAGGCGGTAAAATTTATAAAATAAACGGACAAAAAATTAAAAATTAGTACAACAGAAAACAAATACATTGGATTTACACAATCAAGACATATCAACAGCAGAAGAAATACTTGAGCAACAACTCAGACCGGCGGAATTTACCGAATTTAAAGGTCAGGCAAAAGTTCTTGAAAATTTAAAAGTTTTTGTTCAAGCTGCTAAAATGCGTAACGAAGCCTTAGATCATGTATTATTGCACGGGCCTCCGGGATTAGGAAAAACAACACTTTCAAATATAATTGCAAATGAGTTAGGTGTAAGTATGAAAATAACATCCGGTCCCGTACTTGATAAACCCGGAGATTTAGCAGGACTTTTGACCAATCTTGATGAAAATGATGTACTTTTTATTGATGAAATTCATCGTCTCAGTCCGGTTATTGAAGAATATCTATACTCTGCAATGGAAGATTTCAGAATTGATATTATGATTGATAAAGGTCCGGCTGCCCGTTCCTTGCAACTTACTTTAAACAAATTTACTTTAGTAGGTGCCACAACACGAGCAGGTTTGTTAACATCGCCTTTAAGAGCACGTTTCGGAATTAAATTTTTACTGGAATATTATAATGCCGATGTTTTGACGAATATTATTAAACGATCTTCAAAAATTTTAAAAGTCGAAATTAAAGAAAATGCCGCAGTCGAAATTGCCGGAAGAAGCAGAGGAACTCCTCGTATTGCAAATGCTTTGTTGAGGCGTGTAAGAGATTTCGCTCAAGTAAAAGGCAACGGAACAATCGATTTGGAAATAGCAAAATATTCTCTTGATGCTTTAAATATCGATAAAAAAGGATTAGACGAAATGGATAATAAAATTTTAAACACAATTATCGATAAATTTAACGGCGGTCATGTCGGAATAAATACTATTGCAACCGCTGTAGGAGAGGACGGAGGCACAATTGAAGAGGTTTATGAGCCGTTTTTAATTATGGAAGGTTTTATAAAAAGAACAATGCGCGGAAGAGAAGTTACCGAAGCTGCATACAAACATCTCGGAAAAATAAATTATAACAGTCAAAACCAATTGTTTTAAAAATAATGAAAAATACACCCGATGGAATATATAAAATACAACATGAAATATTTATGAAAAAATCTCCTGAAGAAAGAATTTTATTTTGCAATCCGGAAATACCCCAAAATGAATTAAAAGTAAAAATATTTGAAGAATTTTATTCAGATGTTTTTATCGAAAAAGAACTAAAAAAAATAACCGATAAACTATATAAATTTTAAACCTTCTATTTATAAAACTTTAAACAAAAAATATGAAACTCATCATACCGATGGCAGGCATGGGAAAACGCATGCGACCACACACACTTACAATTCCGAAACCATTAATCCCCGTTGCCGGAATTCCCGTAGTGCAACGGTTAGCTGAAGAAATTACCAAAGTGTCAAAATCACAAATAACCGAAATTGCTTTTATTATCGGTGATTTCGGAATAGAAATTGAAAAACAATTAATTTCTGTTGCCGAAAACCTCGGAGCAAAAGGTCAAATTTACTATCAAAAAGAAGCTCTCGGAACCGCACACGCAATATACTGTGCAGAGCCCTCCCTCGACGAGAAAGTTATTGTAGCGTTCGCTGACACCCTTTTTAAAGCAGAATTTGAACTTGATGAAGCCGTTGATTCTGTTATTTGGACCAAAAAGGTTGATAATCCGGAAGCATTCGGTGTGGTTAAAAAAAATAATGACGGTTTTATTTCGGAATTTATTGAAAAACCAAAAGAATTTGTATCTGATGAAGCCATAATCGGAATTTATTATTTCAAATCCGGGAAAACCTTAAAAAATGAACTTAAATATTTAATTGATAATAATATAAGAGGTAATAACGAATTTCAGCTGACAGATGTTCTTGAAAATATGAAAAATAAGAATATCAAATTTAAAACAGCAACTGTTACCGAATGGCTTGATTGCGGAAATAAAGATGCAACGGTACATACAAATCAGAAAATTTTAACACACACCGGAAATATAATTTCCGAATACTGCGAACATAATTATTCCGTTATTATTAAACCTTGTTTTATTGATGAAGGAGCTATTATAAATAATTCTGTTATAGGTCCTTATGTTTCTGTTGGAAAAAATACGCACATAAAAAATTCAGTTATAAGTAATTCAATAATTCAAACAAATTGTGATATTAAAGAAGCCGTTTTTTCAAATTCAATGATAGGAAATTTCGTTACAATTAATAATGCCAAAAATGATTTAAGCATCGGAGATTATAACTCAATTCAATAATGCAAAACAAATTAATATATATTTTTCTTATTTTAACAATATTCACTTCCTGTGCTGTTTTTAAAAAAACAAAACAAAGCACTGCTAATACCGAAGAAAAAAAAGAATTACAGTTTATTTATTTATTTGATGAAGCAAATAAAAACCGCTTGAACGGAAATATGCAAACCGCTTTGGAACAATATACGGCAGCAATCGAAATAAATCCTCAAAGTGCAGCATCATTTTTCTATACGGCAAGTATTTTTATTTCGGAAAAAAAGTATAAAACAGCATTGTCTTATGCAAATAAAGCCGTTAACTTACAAGAAAATAATTTTTGGTATAATTTAGAAAAAGCCGATTTATTATATTTGACCGGGAAACAAGAAGACGCAATAAAAATTTATGAAAACCTGTTAAAAAATAATCCCAATAAAGAATTATTATACAGAAAGTTATCAGATATTTATATAAAAACTTATGAGACAGAAAAATTAATAAGTTTATACGAAAAACAGCAAAAACAATTAGAGTATTCTTCAGAAATTGCCGAAAAATTATTTAATCTTTATTTAAAGCAAAAAAACTATTCAAAAGCCGAAAACCTTATCAATAATTTAATAATAAAATATCCCGGAAAAATACAATACAGAGGAATGGCAGCAGAATTTTATTACTCTGTAAATAAGGTAAATAAGGCAGAAAAAATGTATAATGTTCTGTTAAAAAAATATCCCGATAATCCTGATGTTAATTTATCGTATGCCCTTTTCTGTAAAAAAACCGACAGACACGAAGAATTCTTTAAAACAACAAAAAAACTTATGAATTCTGATTTGAACTTTTTCAAAAAAACAAGTCTGTTGAATTCAGGGCAATATCCGAATTTTCCAAAAAACGAATATTTAATTTTATTAAACGAATTATACAAACATAATTCCGACAGAATCCTTGCAAATACCTTATTTGCCGAATATTATCTGAATAATAATAATAAAAAAGATGCTGTACCTTATATTCAAAAAACATTAGAGTTAAACCCTTCCGATTTCAATATCGCCGAAATGTTATTTAGTTTGTATTATGATCTTAAAGATTTTACCAAACTTAAAAATGAAACTGAAAAATATTTATCATATTTCCCGAATCAACCGAAAATTTTTCTCTATAACGGAATCGCAAATTATAATCTGAAAAACTATTCAAAAGCCGAAAAAATTCTGAAAACCGGAAAAAATTTAATTATTGATAATGTCAGATTAAAAGACCAATTTAATTTTTATCTTGCTTTAATTTATAAACAAACAAATCGAATTAAAGAAGCTCAAAAATTTGCCGAAGAAATAATAAATGATAAAAATAATGATATTAAAATTTATGAATTATACGGAGACCTGCAATTTGTAAATAATAATAAAGAAAAAGCTTTAAAATATTGGAAATTGGCTCAAAAAAACGGGAATACATCCAAACATCTGAAAAATAAAATAATTAATATCAATACCATAACTGTTGGTGATGTTTTAAACAATTAGCAAATGAAACATATTGAAAAATATATAATTATACTATTCTTTTTATTGAACTTATTCAGTTGTAACATTTTTAAAAAAAACATTAAGAATAATATAAATAACACAGAAACAAAGATTTTAAAACTCGAAAAACAAGTAAATGAAAAATCATTATATTTTGAAACATTTTCTGCCGGTTTCTCCGGAAAATATACAGATAATAAAAATTCAATGCCCTTAAAGGGAATTATTAAAATTAAAAAAGATAATTTTATATGGATTACGATAAGACCTTTTCTCGGAATTGAAGTCGCACGAATATTGTTGACCGTTGACAGTATAAAATTTATTAATAAGATTAACAATCAATATTTTGCAGAAGATTATAACTATTTAAAAAAACTATACGGTTTCGACTTGAACTATCAATTAATTGAAGCTCTTTTTACGAATCATTTAATATCATATCCTGTTAATACAAAATTAAAAAGCTATACTGTTGAAAAAACGGATACTTTTATCAGGCTAATACAAGAAAACAACATAAACGGATATAAATTTATTCACACATTAAAAATTAATAAAAACTATTTTTTGACAGAAAACGGGTTACAAACAAAAAATAAAACACAGCAAATTAAATTTACGTATAATAACTTTACACAAATTAATGAAAAACAATTCCCGTTAAATATTTTTATTAATTTGCAAAATACCGGTAAATCCGGATCAATTAATATTGCTTATAAAAATATAAAAATTAATACTACTGTTAATGCAAAATTTGTAATACCAAAAAATTATAAAAGAATAAAGTTTGAATAAAAAAATTTCATACGGATTTATTTTCTTTATTTTGTTCGGAATATCTTTTTCGTCTTTCGGACAATCAAAAAAACTGCTTAAAGCTCAAAAAGATTTACAGCAAGCAAAAACATTGCTCACTTCTTTAAATAAAAAATCTGAAGTTACATATTTAAAATATCAGGTTTTAACCAAACGAATCAAATTTCAGAAAGTTTTATTAAATAATATTAAATCAGAAATCGACAGTCTCGATAAATTAATTTCTGTTAATACACAAAATCGAAATAAATTAAAAAAAACAATTACAAGTTTAAAAAAAGAATATGAAGAACTGATTTTTTATGCCTATAAAACACGAAACACAAGAGATAAAACAATTTATATTTTTTCGGCAAAAACATTCAATCAGGCATATCGGCGTTTTGTATATCTTCAATATTTAACGGAATACCTGGAAGAAACAACAACCGATTTAAAAGTAAAAGCCGACAGTCTTTCATTATTAAACGAAGATTTATTTTTACAAAAAAATGAAAAACTCAAATTAAAAGAAAAGCAAACCGACGAACTTTTACAACTGAACTCTTCCAAAAAAATTCTTGATAATATTTTAGGTAATTTACTAAATAAAAAAGAACAACTGTTAAAAGAAATAAGAAACAAGGAAAAATTATCGGCAGCATTAAGAAAATCAATTAAAAAAGTTTCGGGAAATACCAAAATTACAAAAACCAAACTTTCTCTTATCTTTGAAAAAAATAAAGGAAAATTGCCGTTTCCTGCAAAAGGAATTATAACATCAACATTCGGAAAGCACAAACACGCCGTATTAAAAAATGTTGAAGTTAATAACGACGGCATTGACATAGCAACAGTACAGGGCGAAAATGCAAAAGCCGTTTTTAAAGGAAAAGTTGTGCAAGTTTTGAAAATCCCCGGAGCAAAAATGGCTGTCATCGTAAAACACGGACAATATTATTCCGTTTATTCTAATTTAAATGAAGTTTTTGTTTCAAAAGGGCAATCGGTAAAAGTCGGAGAGGCTATAGGAAAACCCGATTCTCGGATGTTAAATTTCCAAATTTGGTATCGAAATAAAAAATTAAATCCGCAAAGGTGGCTAAGAAAATAATTAAAAATGAATGCATATCAAAACTTGATACTGAAATTAGACGCTTTTATAAAGAAATATTATAAAGTAAAAATACTGCGCGGTATTATCCTGTTTTTTACATTATTCCCTTTAATCTTTTTGCTTATTTCTTATTCCGAATTTTATTTAAGATTTTCTGTGATAATAAGAGCACTTATTTTGTATGGGTTTTTAACATTTTTTCTCTGTATTTTTATTGCATATATTTTTATCCCGGTTTTAAAACTTTTTAGAATCGGAAAACGAATTAATTATAAGCAGGCTGCAGAAATTATTTCAAAATATTTTCCCGAAATTCAGGATAAATTGTTAAACATTCTTGAACTTCATAATAAGAACGAAAAAGACAACAGTAACAATAAATTAATTCAAGCAGCTGTTAACCAAAAGGCGCAAAAAATAAAACTTATTCCTTTTTCCTCAGCCATAAACTATTCTCATCTTAAAAAATATTTGAAATATACAATCCCTGTTTTGCTTATTTTCTTTTCTCTTTTTTTAATTTCTCCCGCAATTTTTAAAGAAAGTACTCGCCACATTATTAATTATAAATCGAAATTTTTAAAACCGCCGCCTTTCTCGTTTCAACTTTTAAATAACAAACTGAAATATAAAAAAGGAGATAATGTAAAAATAAGACTCAAAATATCGGGAAAATATTTACCAAAAGAAGTTTTTATTAATTACGGAAACAGTAATTTTTATATGACTGCAGTAAAAAACTCAAAAACAGAATTTACTTATGAGTTTAAGAATATCTATAACACCGTAGATTTTTATTTTTCAGCCGAAAATCTCAAATCTCAAAAATATAAATTAGACATTTTGCCGGCACCTACATTGTTGAATTTTTTCGTTAATATAAATGTTCCCGAATATACCGGAGAAAAAGATACTGTTTTAAAAAATACAACGGATATACTCGTGCCGTTTGGTTCCGTTGTTTCCTGGACTTTTATTCCCGATAATATTGATACTTTATCCTTGGTTTCAAAAGAAAAAATAATATACACAAAAAAAGAAAAAAATAAATTTATTTATACCCGTAGATTTTTTAAAAATACAGAATTTGATATTTCAGCTGCCAATAAATATTTTAAAATTAACAAACTGTTACATTTTAATATTTCTGTTATTCCGGATTTGTTTCCCGTAATTCAAGTTCAACAAATTCAAGATACAGCAAATTTTTTCATTTCTTATTTTAAAGGTTTTATAAATGACGATTACGGATTTAATAAATTACTTTTCAAATTTCGTGTAGTTAATAAAAATGAAAGACAGAATAATGATAAGAAATTTATTACAAATAATCTTCATTTTAACAAAGCACAGTTAAAACAAGATTTTTACTATGCCTTTAATTTCGATGATTTAAATCTCGGCAAGAATCAAAAAGTTGAATATTATTTTGAAGTTTGGGACAATGATGCCGTTTCCGGAAGTAAAAAAGCACGAACTCAAATTTATTCTTTTGATATTCCGGCGTTACAGCAAATTGACAGCTTACAAAATACTGCAAACGAAAGTATCAATTCTAAATTAGAAAGAAGTATATCTCTTGCAGATGAAATAAAATCAGATATCCGAAATTTACGGGAACGTAACTTGAACGGAAATATTTCCGATTGGGAAAACAAACAAATGCTTCAAAATATTATGAATAAACAGAATCTGTTAAAAAAATTAACAGATGAAATAAAACAAGAAAATAAACAAAAAAATATAATTGCACATAAATTTAATAAACAAGATGAAGCATTATTGCAAAAACAAAAAGAAATTCAAAAACTGCTTGATGAAGTAATGACCGATGAATTAAAAAAACTAATGAAGCAATTACAAGATCTTCAGGATAAATTCAACAAAAAATTAATGGAAAAGATCTTGAAAGAAAATGAATTTTCCTACAAAGAAATGTCCGATCGACTTGACAGAACAAAAGAACTTTTAAAAAGAGAACAAGCAGAACAAAAAATAAATAAAACAATAAACAGACTTAATAAATTATCTGAAGAGCAAAAAAACTTGGCAAAACAAACCAAAGAAAAATCGTTATCAAAAGATGAAATTATAAAGAAACAAAAAAATATCTCAGATCAATTTAAAGATGCAATGAAAGAATATGAGGATGCAAAAAAAATAAATGATGAATTAAAAAACAAAATGAAATTAGACGATTTTAAAAAACAGAAAGAAGAAATAAACCAAGAATTTAAAAAGTCTGAAGATAATTTACAAAAAGGAAGAAAAAGCAAAGCATCGAACTCTCAAAGTAAAAATTCTCAAAACATGAAAAACATGGCAAAAGCCATGAATTCTATGATGCAGGCAAATACTTCGCAACAACAAGGCGAAAACATGGAGTCCTTAAGAAAAATATTAGATAATCTTATAAATTTTTCATTTAAACAGGAAAAATTAATTAATGATATTAATTCTCTTAAAAATACAGACCCTAAAATGATGAAATTATTCGATGAACAATCGAATATGAAAGAAGACTTTCAAATAATGAAAGACTCTTTAAAGGCTTTGGCATATAGAGTTCCTCAAATAAATAAACCGATAAATGATGAGATATAT
>JAJRUH010000131.1 GCA_024277895.1 Bacteroidota bacterium
AAACGTTCTGTCCAATCTTTAATTTTTTCTTGCGAAAATGTTTCGTCATAAACACTGTCAACAGCTTCTTTGTAACACTCGACCGTTGTTTCTACGTATTCGGCAGGGCGGGCTCGTCCTTCAATTTTCAAAACTTTCACTCCGGCATCCAAAACTTTGTCGATAAAATTTATTGTCATTAAATCTTTGGGCGACATTATGTATTCGTTATCAACTTCAAGCTCAAAACCGGTTTCTTTGTCGGTTACGATATATGCTTTACGGCAGGTTTGCAGGCAGGCGCCTCTGTTTGCCGACGAATTTTGTTCGTGCAGGCTCAAATAACATTTTCCGGAAATTGCCATACACAAAGCACCGTGTGCAAAAATTTCAATACGTATTAATTCTCCGGAAGGTCCTTTTATTTGTTCTTTTTCAATAGTTTCGGTAATTTGTTTTACTTGTTTTAAACTCAGTTCTCTTGCCAAAACCACAACATCGGCAAAATGCGAATAGAATTTTACGGTTTCGACATTGCTTACATTAACTTGGGTAGAAATGTGAATTTCAACACCTTGCGATGACGCATAATTTATAACCGCCTGGTCGGAAGCAATAATTGCCGATACTCCGGATGCCTTTGCGGTATCAATTATTTGCTTCATAAGATTGATGTCGTAATCGTAGATTACGGTATTTACGGTAAGATAGCTTTTTACGTTATTTTCATTACATCTTTTTACAATTTCTTTCAAATCGTCGGTTGAAAAGTTGTTTGAAGATTTTGCCCGCATATTCAGTTGTTCAATTCCGAAATATACGGAATCGGCTCCGGCATTTATTGCTGCTGCAAGCGATTCAAACGAACCGACGGGAGCCATTATTTCAATTTCTTCTCTTTTGTATTTCATTTGGTTTGTAATATTAAGAAGTTGTCTGAGTTCGTGGTTCTATATCTATACAGATAGGCAGAAATCAGGATAATAAGGTTCTGAAATAAATTCAGAATGACGCCCCGAAACACTTCTGAGCCGGCATCTTCTATTGTTTAAGGATATTATCTTAATCTTCGTAAATTATCCCTGAAACTGCTTCAAAAATCTTAAATCATTTTCAAAAAACAGGCGCAAATCTTTAATTCCGTATTTCAGCATTGCAATTCGTTCAATTCCCATTCCGAAGGCAAACCCGGTATATTTTTCAGAATCAATATTGTTTGCTTCCAAAACATTGGGGTCAACCATTCCGCAACCGAGAATTTCAAGCCAACCGGTATATTTACAAACATTACAACCTTTTCCGCCGCAAAGCGAACACGATACGTCAACTTCCGCAGAAGGTTCGGTAAAAGGAAAGTATGAAGGGCGGAGGCGAATTTTTGTTTCGTGTCCGAAAAATTCTTGTGCAAAATATTCCAAAGTTTGTTTTAAATCGGCAAAAGAAACATTTTCATCAATATAAAGTCCTTCAATTTGATGAAAAATACAATGCGCTCTGGCGGAAATTGCTTCGTTTCTGAAAACCCTTCCCGGAGAAATTGTTCTTATCGGAGGTTTTTGCTTATCCATAACCCTTACCTGAACCGAAGAAGTGTGAGTTCTGAGAAGAATATCGGGATTTTTTTCGATGAAAAAAGTATCCTGCATATCTCTTGCCGGATGCTCGGGCGGGAAATTTAATGCCGAAAAAACGTGTAAATCGTCTTCTATTTCGGGACCTTCGGAAATTGTAAACCCGAGACGCATAAAAATTTCGCTTATTTCGTTTCTGACTATTGAAATCGGATGGCGAGAACCTTGTTCGACAGAATCGCCGGGCAGAGTTAAATCTAATCCGATTTTTACCGTGTCTTTTGATTTTAATGCTTGTTTCAAGGCGTTCACCTTGTCGGTTACTTCATTTTTAAGCTTGTTTAAAACCTGTCCGAATTCCTTTTTTTGTTCATTTGGAACGTTTTTAAATTCTTTGAAAAGTTCGGTAACAAGTCCGCCTTTTTTTGATAAATATTTTATTCTGAAAGTTTCAATTTCTTCCGGATTTTCGGAATTGAAAATTTCAACCTCTTTTAAAAGTTCTTTTGCTTTATTTAACATTTTTTTTCGTCTTTATTCCGTAATTATTTTTATTTTCATTTTAACATCTTTTACGGGTCGGTCGTTTCGGTCGGTTTTAACTTCGGCAATTTTATCTATAACATCAAGACCTTCCGTAATTTCTCCGAAAACCGTATAATTCCCGTCAAGATGCGGAATTCCGCCGATTGTTTTATATATATTTCGTTGATATTCGGGCATTTTTTTGATTTTAAAATCGTCTTTCTTTTTTATATCTTCAATTAATTTGTCAAAAGCCGGTTTGTTGCCGGTCGTTCTGTATTTGCTTGCAAGTTTACTTATTTCGGGGTGAGAACCGATATAATTTCCCAAAGAAATTTGTTCTTCAAGTTTATTTAATTCTTCATCCGTAAATTTTCTTCCCTGAACGATATAGAATTGCGAGCCGGAAGATTTTTTTAAGGGATTTACGGCATCACCTTCACGAGCGGCGGCAATAACTCCTTTTTTGTGAAATAAAGAATCGTTAAATTCGGCATCAATTTCATATCCGGGACCTCCGTTTCCGAGTATTTTTCCGGCAGGAGCATTTTTAGAGTCGGGGTCGCCGCCTTGTATCATAAAATCTTTTATAACTCTGTGAAAAAGCAGTCCGTCATAAAATCCGGCTTTTGTAAGTTTTATGAAATTTGCTTTGTGTTTCGGAGTTTTATCATACAACTTAATTTTCATATTTCCGAAATCGGTTTCTATCAAAATTAAAGTGTCTTTTTTTAAATTCTTAACGGAAACCTGCTTATTTTTATTTTCGTTCACATTATTATCGGATGAATGACAAGCAGAAATCGAAAAAAACAAAACGGTTGCAAGAAAAAATAAATATTTCATTTGTTTACAGCATTAAATATTATTAATTTGCAAAATTAAAATTTAATTTGAATCATCTTTTAAAGAATCAAACAAATGTTTAAATTTTGCTGATAAAACAGCCTGTGTTTTATTTGTTTTAATTTGTCCGACAAATCAAACAAGAATTAATTTAAGTAATATGCTTAAAAAAAACAGAGAAAAAAAATACATTCTTCAAATAATAAACATAAAAAGTAACTTGTAAATTTAAAAATTTTATACATTTGCACGCTTATTTTTAAATTCGGCTCGTAGCTCAGTTGGCAGAGCACGTGACTCTTAATCTCGGGGTCGTGGGTTCGAACCCCACCGAGCCGACTTTTTTTAATTACTATGGATATAAAAAAACTGTTAGCTTCGTATAAAACAGAAATTGAAAATTCTGAAATTGAAAAGAAAGTAAAAAAATTTACAGACAATATTTCTGCAATTTATACTGTTAAGACATTAAAAACAATCTTCGGATTGATTGATCTTACAACTCTCAACAATACGGATACTCCGGAAACGGCCAAACAATTTGCCGAAAATGTTAATAATTTCAAAACACATTTTCCGGATATGCCGAATGTTGCCGCAATTTGTGTTTATCCGACTTTAGTCGAACATGTTAAAAACAATTTAAAAGTACCGGGAGTAAAAATTGCATCAGTTGCCGGCGGATTTCCCTCTTCACAAACATTTATTGATTTAAAAATTGAAGAGGTTAAAAGAGCTGTTGAAAAAGGTGCAGATGAAATTGATACGGTAATTTCTGCCGGCACATTATTATCCGGAAATTATCAAACAGTATATGAAGAAATTAAAGCCATAAAAAATGTTTGTGAGGACAAACATTTAAAGGTTATTTTGGAAAGCGGCTCCCTCGGAGATCTCAACAATGTAAAAATTGCATCTATTCTTGCAATTGAAGCCGGTGCTGATTTCCTGAAAACTTCTACAGGAAAAACTGTTCCTACGGCAACACTTGAGACAACATTTGTTATGTCTTCAATAATTAAAGAATATTTTGAAAAAACCGGGAAAAAAATCGGAATTAAACCTGCGGGTTACATTGCAGATTCAGAAACAGCATTAAAATATTTTTCCCTAATAAAAAATGTTTTGGGAGAAGATTGGATTACTCCGGAATTTTTCAGAATAGGAACAAATAAATTACCGAATAAACTGTTAAATGATATTTCAAAAATGAGTTCTGAAAGGAAAGAAGAGATTATTTATTTTTAAGAAGCATAACGGAAAAATAAAAAAGCGGAATTTAAATAATTTCGCTTTTTTCATCTGATTAATTCCGATTTAATAACCGCCTTCAGATTTTCCTCCTGTTACAATAGCCACGCCGGCACCGGCACCAATTCTGGTTGCTCCGGCTTTAATCATTGCAACGGCAGTTTTAAAGTCTCTGATACCGCCGCTTGCTTTTACGCCCATTTCCGGACCGACAACACGCCTCATCAATTCAATGTCTCCGACAGTTGCTCCGCCGCCGCCGAAACCGGTACTTGTTTTTACAAAGTCAACACCCACTTTTTTACTGATTTCACAGGCAAGAATTTTCTCATTTTCTTCCAATAAAGATGTTTCAAGGATTACTTTGAGAACCGTTGTGCTGCGGCACGCTCTTTTAACGGCTCGAATATCTTCTTCAACATATTTTAAATTGCCGGATTTTAATGCGCTTACACTTATAACCATATCAATTTCGTTGGCTCCGTTATCTATGGCATTTCGTGTTTCAAATGCTTTACTTCTGCTGTCGGATTCTCCCAAGGGAAATCCGATAACAGAACAGACTTTAACATCTGAACCTCTTAGTTTTTTTGCAACATAAGAGACCCAGCTCGAATTAACACATACAGAATAAAAATTATATTTCTTTGCTTCATCACAAAGCTGATCAAATTGTTTATCTGTTGCATCGGGTTTCAGCAAAGTATGATCAATGTAGCGAGCCATTTGTTGTGTTGTAATTCCTAAATTCGGCGTTTCGGAATTAACGTTACCGGTTGTGCTGTTTTTTAAATCTAAGTTGTTTTTTAAGCGAGACATTACCTCGTTTGTAATTTTATCAACTAATTCGTTGTGATCCATAGTAATAATTTATTTTTTTTCAATTGACATCATTTTATTAATTCTGGCCCAGTGTCTTCCGCCTTCAAAGTCGGTTTCTAACCAAAGTTTTGCCATAGCAAAAATTTCAGAATCATTGTGTTGTGCCGAACCCATTGTTAAAACATTTGCATTATTATGCATTCGGCTGTTTATTATTGTTTGTGTGCTCCAGCATAACGCTGCTCTTATTCCGTTAACTTTATTGCAAACCATTGAAGAGCCTATACCGGCTCCGTCGAGCATTATTCCTCTGTCGCATTCTCCGCTGACCACTTTTTTTGCAACTTTGTAGGCAAAATCCGGATAATCTACCGGCAACTTACTGTCTGTTCCTACATCTGTTATTTTATAACCGATTACGAAAAGATAGGCTTTTAACTTTTCCTTCAATTCAAATGCTCCGTGATCGGATCCTATTGCAACAGTATTTACTTGCTCTTTGCTCATTATCTTAGTTATTTTCTATAACGATATGATCGACAATCCCGACAATAACGGTTTTTATCGTGTGCGTATCGGGTTCTTTTATTGCCGTTGTTGCAGAACCGCCTTCTTCAACCGTAATAACGGTATCGCCTACCCCGGCTTGTACGGTATCCACAGCTAAAAAAGTTTTTCCTTTAAACGTTCCGGAAGGTTCAATCGGCTGAATAATTAAAATTATTCTTCCGTTGTAACCGATTGCTCTTTCTGTTGAAACGATATTTCCGATAACTTTTCCGAGTATCATAAATTTTTCTCTATATTAATTTCATCAACAATTCCGACAATAGCGGCATCGCAAGGATTCATTATTTTATCCAAAACCATACTTGCTTCTTTGCTTGTTTCGTAATAAATAATTTGTCCTGTATTTGATTGAATTGTATCAACGGTAACAATCGGGTCTCCGTATGTTTTTAATTTTTCGTCAATCGGCTGAACCAAAAGCAATTTCAATCCTTCAAAGGATTCAACTTTTGTTGAACAGACAACACGTCCTATAACTTTTCCCAGTTTCATATAAAAATTTAGATAATTCTGAAATGATCAACCAAGGCACATCTTCTTTCTCTTGTAAAAGATTTCGGTCCGGTAACACCTTCTCCGGTCGGACTTGCTATGGTAAATGATGCAAATCCGGCACCGCCGTAACCTAAACCCGCATAACTCGGTCCGTTTTTAATAAAAATAGAACAATTCGAGAGTTTTGCCATTTTACTGAGATTATCAAGATTTAAAGAGTGCATAATGAAAGTATGGTGAAATCCGTGTTCAACTTCTAATGCAAAATTAATTGCGGTATCAGCATCTTTTACTCTGACAAGCGGCATTACGGGCATTAATTGTTCTGTCCAAACTAAGGGATGACTCGCATCAACATCCATCAGAAGAAGTCGTGTTGATTCCGGAACTTCAATTCCTGCGGCACGAGCAATATAATCGGCATTTTTTCCGACAAAATCTTTATTCGGAGCTCCTTCATGACCCTTTCTGCCCGGATCTGCAATGATAAGAGATGTTATTTTTTCAATTTGTTCTCCTTTTAATTCATAAGCACCGTTTCTTATCATTGCCTCTTTTAACTTGTCTGCAACAGACTCAACAACAAGAGTTTCTTTTTCACAAATGCAGATTACATTATTATCAAAACTTACCCCGTCAACAATACTTTTTCCGGCTTTTTCGATATCGGCTGTCTCATCAACAACAACGGGCGGGTTCCCGGGTCCGGCAGCAATAACTTTTTTTTGGTGCGACATCGCCGTTTTTACAACAGCCGGTCCTCCGGTTACAACCATTATAGATATTTTCGGATGTGCCATTAATGCTTTTGCCGAATCAATTGTCGGATTTTTAATACATGTAACAACATTTTCCGGACCGCCTTTTTCCATTATTGCTCTGTTAATGAAATCAATAATATATACAGAAACTTTTTTTGCGGCAGGATGTGCATTAAATACAACCGTATTTCCGGCTGCAAGCATTCCGATTGCGTTACTTATTATAGAAATAGTAGAATTTGTTGAAGGTGTGATTGCTCCGATAACTCCGTAGGGAGCACGTTCTACAATTGTTAACCCGTGTTCATCAGAAAATGCTTCCGGTTTTATATCTTCAACACCGGGTGTTTTATCAATTCCTAAAATATTTTTAGCAATTTTATCTTCATAGCGACCGTATCCGGTTTCCTCATGAGCCATTTTTGACATAATTTTATTATTCTCGTGAGAAACTTTTCGAATATTGTCAATTATTTTTATACGAGTATCTAAAGGTAATTCAATATATTCCTTAAAAGCATTACTCGCAGCGTTTATTGCATCATTAATATTTGTAAATACGCCTAATTTGCCGGTTTGCAGGGATGTTTCCTGTGTTAAATTCATGTCGTTTAAAACATCACTGACTAATTTCCTGATATTTTGCTCTAAATTATCCATTCGAATATTTTATTTCAAAAAATATTTTTTTATTTCATTTTCAGGTTGCGGTATAACGGTTTTTGCAAATAACAAATTTTTTAAAGTAATTTTAGCGGTTCCGGCATCCATTGCTGCCTGAACATTTTCTAAATCACCAATCATTTTAACATATGATTTGCCTCCGAATCCGTTTGCAAGTCGAATTTCAACAATTTCTATACCGCCTTCTTTTGCTGCAATATCGGCAGCTTCAACTGCTGATGTTACTGTTTTAGTTTCTATAATCCCTATTGTCCCCCATTTTTCAGTTTGTTTTATATTTCCTACTGCGTCAATAATTTCAGGATGAACCAAGGGCAAAAATAAGCTGTCAACAAGATGATTTCCGCCGGTTTCTTTACCTTTATAAAAAGAATATTCTGTCGAAGCAACATCTCCGCTGAAAACAATTAAATATTTTCCGAAACAAATCGTTCGAGCATCAATTATTTTAACAGGTGCCGTTTTTACCATGTCGTCAAGGGCATTAAAACCGGCTGCAATACTGTCAAATTCAAGAATTGCAAGAACAATCGTGTCTTTATCAATATTCATTTTTTATAAACAACTTTTTCAAACTCATCCATTACATCAATTATTCCGACAATTACGGCATCAATCGGTTTGTTTTTGGTCATCGGGGTTTCTCGAGCCGAAGTACTTTGAGAAATCATAACAACTTCATCATAACCGGCTCCGACTAAATCTAATGCAATTAGAAAATCGCCGTTTTGTTCGCCTTTTGTATTGCACGTATCAACCAGTAAGAGTTTTGCACCTTTAATGTTTATATTTTGATTTGTACTGACTATTGTTCCGACTACTTTTCCTAAAATCATAAATTTTTATTTTTTTGAAAAGTAAATTTTCCGTCTTTTTCAATAGAATCAACAATTGCAATAACAGAAGCATCTGTGGGAACTCCTTTTGTTAATGTTGTTTGTCTTGCTCCGCTTCCGGCAGCAAGACAAACAATTTCATCAAGACCCGCACCGACTGCGTCTGTTGAAACAACAAAATCATTTTTCCCGTTTAATGTAACTGGGTCAATTTTTTCGAGTAACAGAAGTTTAATTCCTTCCATATTTTGTTCTTTCTGTGTGGAAACAATTGTTCCTACAACCTTTGCAAGTACCATTTATTTTAAATTACAAGTTTAAATTATTTTATTTTTTTACTTAAAGGTAATGCACTGTCCACATTTGCATGCGGTCGAGGAATAACATGGGACGAAACAAGTTCTCCGACTTTTTCAGCAGCGCGAACACCTGCTTCAACAGCGGCCCTTACGGATGCAACATCGCCGCGTACGATTGCGGTAACATAACCGCCGCCTATTGCTTCGTGACCGATTAATTCAACTTTAGCAGCTTTTACCATGGCATCGGAAGCCTCAACCATTGCTGTAAATCCGCGCGTTTCAATCATTCCTAATGCTTCAGTATTATTGTCTGACATAATTTTTAATTTAAGTTATTTAAAAAATACTATTTATAATCATCGTTGTTTGATCTTCCCGAAATTTCAGATAAACGTTTTTCTACATTTAATTTACATTCTAAAACATCGGCTTCTTTTCCTCCGATATATATTCTTCCGAACTTTCCGAATCCCATAACTTCAATAATTTTTATTTTTGCAGATTTTTCTGCTTCATTAGCAGCATAATAAGCATAACCTGCGGGTTCGACTTCCAGAACGAATAAAGTGTCGCCTCTGAGAAGCATCATACCTTTTCTGGTTCTGTTAATTAACTGAGCATGATGATCTGCAACATTTTTAATCAACTGACTGGTTAGAATTCTCGGCTTTAATCGGTCGGCTTCAGTTTTTTCAATTGAGTTAAGAATAGATTCTCCTGCAGTTCTTGTATCTCCCTGATTGTCCGAATGTACCTCTAACATCCCGAAAGCACGTTCAACAATTTGCATCCCGGGTGTAACATTTGTTGCTTTTAATGCAATGTCTGTTAAAGTATTAATTTCAATACCCGGAGCTATTTCGACAATACAGCAGGATTGACCGCCGACAGGTAAATAACCTCTGGATACAGTTGATAAATAAGATGCCATTTGAAGTTGTATGGAATCTAAAAAAATATAAGTTCTTAATTTAATATGTTTTTTTGAATCCATTATTTACTTTTTTTTGCGACTTTTTTACTTAAAGGTAATGCACTGTCCACATTAGCATGCGGTCGAGGAATAACATGGGACGAAACAAGTTCTCCCACTTTTTCGGCTGCACAAATACCTGCCTCAACAGCAGCACGAACAGAGGCAACATCACCGCGAACAATTGCAGTAACGTAACCGCCGCCGATTGCTTCGTGACCGATTAATTCAACTTTAGCTGCTTTTACCATAGCATCAGATGCTTCAACCATTGCAGTAAATCCGCGCGTTTCAATCATTCCTAATGCACTGTTAATTATTTCTGACATAATATTTTAATTAATGAATATATATTTTATCTTCCGGAAATTTCGGCTAATCTTTTTTCAACGTTTAATTTACATTCAAGTACATCTGCTTCGTTCCCGCCGATATAAATACGACCAAACTTGCCGAATCCTCTGACATCAATAATATTAATATTTGCAGATTTTTCGGCTTCGTTAGCTGCATAATAAGCATATCCTGCCGGTTCCACTTCCAAAACAAAAAGGGTATCACCTCTCAACAGCATCATTCCCCATCGGGTTCTGTTTATGAGTTGTGCGTGATGATCTTCAACATTTTTTATCAGCTGACTGGTAAGAATTTTGGGTTTAAGCCTGTCGCTTTCTGTTTTTCCTATTGACTTTAAAATTGCTTCTCCGGCCATTCTTGTATCTCCCTGATTGTCCGAATGAACTTCCAGCATACCAAAAGCACGTTCTACAATTTGCATTCCGGGGGTTACATTTGTTGCTTTTAGTGCAATATCTGTTAATGTATTAATTTCAATTCCGGGAGCAATTTCGACAATACAACAAGTTTGACCGCCGACCGGCAAATATCCTTTTGAAACAGTAGAAAGATAAGATGCCATCTGCAATTGCAGGGAATCTAAAAAAATATAAGTTCTTAAATCAATATGATTTTTTGTTTCCATATTACTTTTTTAAAAGATAAAGAACAACAAAGATAAAGATATTTTCTTTAAAAAATACGTGCAGAATACAAATAATTCGAAGAATACAATTTTAATACTCTTTTTTATCTTCTTTTTTCTCCCAATCCGTAAATGCAACTAATGCTTCATCTCTCAAAATTTGAATATTCGGAATTTTTCGATTCTTATGCGGTAAATCAATTTCTTCATAAATAAAAGAATCATCAAACCCGATGGCTTTGGCATCTTGTTTTGTATTGGCAAAAAACAATTTATCCAATCGAGCCCAATATACAGCACCGAAACACATAGGACACGGTTCGCAGGAAGTATAAATTTCGCAACCTGAAAGATTAAAGGTTTTTAATTTTTTTGAAGCTTCGCGAATAGCAGAAACTTCGGCATGTGCCGTAGGGTCATTTTCTTGTGTAACTTTATTGGATGCTGCGGCAATTATTTTTCCGTCTTTTACAATAACAGCACCGAAAGGACCGCCTCCGTTTTTCACACTTTCACGGGATAGGCGAATGGCCTCCCTCATAAAATCCTCTTCTTTTTTCTTCATTAGTGAATAAATTTTCTGCAAAGATAAAAGAAATTTATTTTATTTATGAAACTGCAACGACCTCTTTAATTTCGGGAATAGCATTTTTTAAGGCATGTTCTACACCAAATTTTAGTGTTTGAATACTCATGGGACAAGTACCGCAAGCCCCAATAAGGTTTACAAATACGATTAAATCTTCCGAGACATCAACAAATTCAATATCTCCGCCGTCCGCTTGCAAATACGGACGAACAAGAGATAATATTTCTTTAATTCGTAATTCGTAATTATTTTTTTCGACTTCCGTCATAATAAGTTTTTTATGATGGTACGGGAATTATGCTCCGCAACTTGCATTCGGATCAATCTCAACCTTTTTAGTCGGATCAAGTTTTGCATTACGTTCTTCTATTTTTTCGGCTATATTTCCGGCAAGTTTATTAAATGCCTTTCCTTCAGGTGAACTTTTATCCAACGCAATCGGAGTACCTTTATCCCCGGATTCTCTGATACCCTGAACAAGCGGGATTTGTCCCAACAAAGGTATTTCCATTCGCTCGGCAAGTTCTTTTAATCCGTCTTTTCCGAATATATAATATTTACTGTCAGGTAATTCTTTCGGTGTAAACCAAGACATATTTTCAATAAACCCAATTACGGGAACTTCAATTTTTTCGGCTCTGAACATACTGACACCTCTTAAGGCATCAGCCAAAGCAACTTGTTGCGGTGTACTTACAATTACGGCAGCTGTTACCGGCATCGCCTGAACAATAGTCAAGTGAATGTCTCCGGTTCCGGGCGGTAAGTCAATTACGAAATAATCTAAATCGCCCCAATCGGTATCTTTTACAAATTGATTAACAGCACTGGTTGCCATAGCACCTCTCCATATCAAAGCGTCCTCCGGTTTAACGAAAAAACCTATAGAAAGCATTTTAATACCGTGTTTCTCAATAGGGATAATTACATCTTTACCGTTCATCTTTTTTACACTCGGGCGTTCATCTTCAACTCCCATCATTTTAGGAATTGACGGACCGTAAACATCTGCATCTAATAAGCCGACTTTTGCACCGGTTTTTGCCAAAGCAATTGCCAGATTAACAGAAACCGTTGATTTTCCTACACCGCCCTTTCCGGAAGCTACGGCTAAAATATTTTTTACTCCGGGAAGAACTTTTTGGTCGTCGGTTCTGCCGAAAGTTATTTTTTGTGTTTCAATTTTAGGAACTGTCGTGATTTTAACATTAATATCTTTTGATAATTCTGAATTAATAACCTTTACGCATGCTTTTTCAATTGATTTTATAAACGGATTACTTTTGGACAGATTTAAAGAAAAAGTAATTTTATTTTCTTCAGAACTTAAAGAACCGATTGCGTTTAAACTTATCAAATCTTTGCCTGTTTCAGGATCTTTTACTGTTGAAAGAGTCTTTAAAACATCATCTATACTGTATTTCATTTTTCTGTGTTTAATAAATCTTAATAAAAATAAAGTGCAAACATAATATTTAGATTCATTCTAAACAAGGGTTTCGCAAAAAAATTTATTTGCAAGAAGTTTTTTCGAGTGTTTTTATCAATTTTTCTTTTGTCTGAACAAAAAATCTTTTTCTTGCTTTGTCAAACTTCCGTATCCGTTTTTTGAAATTTTGTCAAGGATTCTGTCAGTTTCTTTTTGAATTGAAGCTTTGTTTCGATTATAATCCCAATCATTTTTAGGAACAGAAAATTTATCTCCGCCGGAAACTTTCATTGTTCCTTTTCGGAAACTGAAAAATGAAAAAATATTATTTAACAAATTATTAAATGTTCGGGTAATATCTTTTCCCTTTTTCATACTGTATCCGAACCACAGACCGTATAAAGATCCTCCGATGTGTGCAAGATGTGCAATACTATCAGTTGCTGCAGGACTGCCTTTTAAGTTTCCGACCAAACCCATTAAGTCAAGAAAAAAGACAATTAATCCGATATATTTTATTTTTACGGGACCAATAAACATCAAATTAATAATATAGTCAGGTTTATATGCTATAACAGCAAAGACAACAGACATTACGGCAGCCGAAGATCCTAAAATCATGGCTTGTTGACCGGCAGGAAGAAAATAATTAACGCCCAAATGAAAAAACGCTCCGGTAAAGCCGCCTAATAAATATACCGCAGCTAATTGTTTATCGTTGAAAAACATTAAAAACATTTTGCCGAACCACCAAAGCCAAAGCATATTCATCAAAAGGTGCATAAAGCCCTCATGAACAAACATATATGTTACAAGAGTCCATGGTCTGTATAATAAGGTATGGAAATCACCCGGAACACTGAGATATTCCGGAACATTCCTGAAAAAAATCGAGACAATAAATAATACTATAAAAACTCCGACATTGATAAATAATAATTTTATCATCATTGATCCGTTTTTAAACGTTTCTTTTAAACCACTTTGAAAATTATTCATCATATTTTTGTATTAGGTGTTCAGATAAACATTAAAATAGGACTTGCTGAAAAACGCTAAACATATTGTAAGTCAACACTTTACACTTGTATTCCCGTGATAAAGTGCAAGATTTTTGAATGAAACATCTTGAAACCCTTGCACTTATTTTGATAAAACTACCGAATTTTTACTGCTCAGCTGCACATCTCTTTTGTATTTTGTTCAATTTGAAGCATTTATATACATCTACATCTCACAAAATCCAAAATAGACGCACATCTGAGCTTTTCAGCAAGCCCTAAAATATTAGTGATAATTATACAAAACTTACAGACTTTCACGGATTTTCTGCGATAATCGACTTTATTTGTGTGAAATTATACAATAAGAGATATAACTATCAATTAATAACCTGTTTCACATATTTTTTCCGTTTTTGTTTAATATTGATTATGAAAACCGTTTCCGATTTTTTTCTTTTTTTGCCATATTTTTATCAGTATAAAACCAAACAACATTCCGCCCAAATGTGCAAAATGTGCCACATTGTCACTTGTTGCATTATTTAAACCCATTCCGAGTTCCAAAACACCGTATCCTATGACAAAATATTTTGCTTTTATCGGAACCGGAACGAAGAGTAAGTACAATTTCGTATTCGGAAATAACATACCGAAAGCCAGCAATAGTCCGAATATTGCACCGGATGCACCTATCGTAGGAGTATGAAATAATAAATTAAGTTTTCCCAAATCAACGTCTGCATAGTTTTTTCCGGATGCAAGAATATTTGCCCCTTTATTTAAAACCATATTTACAACATCTGCAGGCATAGATGCTGAAACACTCAGATATCTTAAATATTCAACAAAACTGTGCAACACAACGGCACCGAAACCCGTTACAAAATAGTAAACAAAAAAACGTTTTGTTCCCCAAACCCGCTCAATCACTTGTCCGAATAACCATAACGCATACATATTAAACAAAATATGCATCCATCCGCCATGCATAAACATATGTGTAATAATTTGATATGGTTTAAAAAGATCTGATTTAAAAAAATATAACCCAAGGACTTTATTTAAATCAATATGATTTGTTGTTGCAACGAGTTCTGTTAACAAGAACATTGCAATATTAATAATCAGTATTAATTTTACGGCAGGAGGAATATTGGCAATAATATTTTGTCTGTTATTATACATTGTTTTTTTTTTTGCAATAATATAAAATTTAGGGGAATTTTGTAACAAAGAATTACATATCAAATTAATTTCCTATTTTTACAAAAAATTCATAAAAACGTTTCTTATGGGTTCAGGTCAACAAAAAAATTCAATTTGGAGAGCTCGCGGTGCATATTTTCTCTCTGTTGTAAGTATTACAATGGTTTTAATAATGTTGGGGTTTATAGCATTAATGCTTTTTAACGCAAAAAGATTATCAGATTATGCAAAAAAAAATATAGGGTTTACCGTGTTTATCCAAAACAATACAAAACCATCGGAAATCAGCCGATTAGAGAATGCTTTAGATGTTGCCGATTACAGTGTTTCGGCTGAATTTATTTCCAAAGAACAAGCTGCTTCCGAAATGAAAGAAGAACTGGGAAAAGATTTTACGGAAGTTTTAGGCTACAACTCGTTACCCAATTCTGTTGAAGTGAAATTAAAGCCTGAATATACTTCGGAAGACAGTATAAAAATCATTAAGAAAAATTTAAAACATTTTCGTTTTATAAAAGATATTTATTATCAAAAATCACTTGTTTCATTCATCAATACGAACATTGAAAAAATGAGTATCATCGGATTAATTGTATCAGTCTTTTTTTTAATGATTACCGTCAGTTTAATAAATAATACAGTACGACTTTCTGTTTTTTCAAAACGACTTCATATACGCACCGCTCAATTAGTAGGAGCAACAAAAAAGTTTATCAGAAAACCGTTTATAGTAAAAAGTGTTTTTTCCGGTATTATAAGTGCTGCAATTTCTTCATTAATAATTACTTTAACGGTTTTAATTTTAAAAGAAAATTTTGCTGAAATAATTACTGTTGAAGGAATTTTAGAAATTGACATTTTTATTTTTATATTCGGTATTTTAATAACAGCGATTTCCGGAAAATTTGCCGTGGATAAATATATGAAATTAAAAACTGATGATTTGTATTTTGAATATTAAGACTGTCGTAAAAAATAATCTCTTATATTTGCAACCTTTAAATTAAAATTCTCAAAAGATGAAAGATAACTTTGAAAATACCGGATTTGCTCTCGGTAAAAAAAATTATATTATGTTAGCAATCGGTTTTGCGGTAATTATTTTAGGATTTGCATTAATGGTTGGCGGCGGAACTGATAATCCGAATATTTTTAACGGAAAAGAACTTTTCAGTTTCAGACGCATAACTCTGGCTCCCGTAATCATTTTAGCCGGTTTCATATTTGAAATTTATGCAATAATGAAAAAACCAACAGATGAAAAAACCAAAGAAAAATAAACGATGAGTTGGTTACACGCACTTATTATTGCAATTGTAGAAGGGATTACTGAATTTTTACCGATTTCTTCAACCGGACATATGATTATTACCGAAAGGCTTTTAGGATTAAAAAGTAATGAGTTTGTAAACTTATTTATTGTAAACATTCAACTCGGAGCCATTTTGTCAGTTGTTGTTTTGTATTGGAAGCGATTTTTTAAAACATTAAAATTTTATTACGTTTTATTTGTTGCGTTTATACCGGCAGCAGTTTTCGGTTTACTTCTCGGCGATTATATTGATATTCTGCTGGAAAGTGTAATTACAGTAGCTGTTTCATTAATTATCGGCGGTATTTTTCTTTTATTCGCAGATAAAGTTTTTTCAAAAACTGATGACAATCAGAATGTTACTTACAAAAAAGGATTTTTTATCGGAATGTTTCAAGTACTTGCAATGATTCCGGGAGTTTCGCGTTCGGCAGCTACAATTATAGGCGGAATGGCACAAAAACTTACACGTAAAACTGCTGCTGAATTCTCGTTTTTTCTGGCTGTTCCTACAATGTTTGCTGCAACATTGTACAAATTATATAAAAATCACGAAGCATTGAATGCCGGCAATATTGACATTTTACTTTTCGGAAATATCGTTGCTTTTATTGTTGCAATGTTTTCAATAAAATTCTTTATTAATTTTCTGACAAAATACGGATTTAAATTATTCGGATATTACAGAATTATAATCGGAGCAATAATTCTTATTCTCCTTGCCTCCGGTGTTGATTTACAAATCGGATAAAGACTATATTAATGTTACAGAAATCATACAGTGCCGAACAATTTTCAGCAGGAGAAGTTTTGTTCATTGACAAATTTCCGAATTGGACATCATTTGATGTCGTAAATAAAATACGAAGTACTATAAAACATCAATACAATATTCCGAAAATTAAAGTCGGACATGCCGGCACGTTAGACCCTCTCGCCACCGGATTATTAATTATTTGTACGGGAAAAAAGACCAAAGAAATACAAAGTTTTCAAGATTTCCCGAAGGAATATATTACAACAATAAAACTCGGGGAAACAACACCGTCTTTTGACTTAGAAACTGAGGTTGATAAGACATTTTCAATTAAAGAATTAACAGAAGAATCTGTAAAAAAGGTAATTTTAAGTTTTCACGGAAAACAACTGCAAATGCCTCCGGATTTTTCCGCAAAACGTGTGAACGGAAAACGTGCTTATGAAAGTGCTCGAAAAGGAAAATCCGTAGATTTAAAACATTCTGAAATCGAAATCTTTAATATCGAAGTTTTAAATATAAACCTGCCTTTTGCAGAAATAAAAATTAATTGCAGCAAAGGAACCTATATTCGTGCAATAGCCAGAGATATCGGGGAAAAATTAAAAAACGGTGCACATTTAACAGAACTTCGTCGTACTAAAATCGGAAAATTTTCAGTTGAAAATGCAATTACTGTTGATTTATTTCAAAATTTGTTGTAATTTTGCAGGTCTTTTCTATAAAAATTTAAACTTATATGAAATTATCTCAATTTATCTACGATTTACCGAAAGATTTAATTGCAAAATATCCGGCAGTAAACCGAGACGATTCTCGATTAATGGTTTTGCACAAAGAAACCGGAAAAATTGAACATAAAGGATTTAAAGATGTAATAAATTATTTTAAAGAAAATGATTTATTCGTTTTTAATAACACACGAGTTTTCCCGGCAAGGTTAAAAGGGATTAAAGAAAAAACCGGTGCAAATATTGAGGTTTTTTTACTCAGGGAATTAAATAAAAAACAACGTTTGTGGGATGTGCTGGTAAGCCCGGCACGAAAAATACGAATCGGAAATAAGCTTTATTTCGGAGATGCAGAAACCTTGGTTGCTGAAGTTATTGATAACACAACTTCTCGCGTAAGAACTCTTCGTTTTTTATTCGACGGAGAATATGAAGAATTCCGTCAAACATTAAAAGACCTTGGGGAAACACCGTTGCCTGCGTTTATCGGAAGAGAAGCCGAGCCGGAAGATGCAGAACGTTACCAAACTGTATTTGCAAAATACGAAGGGGCCGTTGCCGCCCCTACTGCAGGATTGCATTTCAGCAAAATACTGCTTAAAAAATTTGAAATTAAAGGCATAAAGACAGAGTCAATTACACTTCACGTCGGGTTAGGGAATTTTCGAACCATTAATGTCGAAGATTTAACAAAACACAAAATGGATAATGAACAAATTTATGTATCCGAAAAAGCAACAGAGGTTATTAATAATGCAAAACAAAACAAACAAAAAATCTGTGCTGTCGGAACAACTGTTGTAAGAACTCTTGAAAGCACGGCAACCGTTACCGGAATTTCAAAGCCTTTTGAAGGATGGACAAATAAGTTTATTTACCCGCCTTATGATTTTTTAATTCCGGATGCTATGATAACAAATTTTCATTTACCCAAATCTATTCCCTTAATTTCTGCCTGTGCTTTCGGCGGATATAAACAAACATTAAAAGCTTATGAAACAGCAATTAAAGAAGGGTATAAATTCGGAACATACGGCGATGCAATGTTAATTATTTAATAATTTTTTTTAACGGAAAGGAACCTGTACTGAGAATTACTTTTTTCAATATAATGAACAATAAGTTTGTCTAATTCTTGTTTTTCATCATTTAAAATTTTCATTTCAATCGGATAATAGAATAGGTTTTGTTCAAATTGTTTATCCGTTTTCTTTATCGCTTTAAATCGAACGGCATCTTTTTCGGTTGTTACAATAATTTTATTCTCGGAAGAAATAGTTTCAAACGTTTTCAATATTTTTTCGGTATCTTTTTCATTGTATTGATGGTGATCATTGAATGACAGAACATCAATTTCATCAGAGATTGTTTTACAATAATCTATAATCGGCTTCGGATTCCCGATACCGGTAACTATTAATATTGAATAGTTCTGTTTCATCAAAACATCCGTATCAATTGCAAACATTTGATTATCAAAAACCGGCATCAGCCCTTTATAATCAATTGCCGAAAAAAACAATGATTGATACGGTTTTAATGTCAAATCAGTGGCAATTATTCGCATATCAATCGGTTTAATATTTGTCGGCGTTTTCGTAACCAAAATAATTTCTGCCCTGTGTCGCTCATCAGGGTCATCTCGCAATCTGCCTAAAGGCAAATAATGATCTTTTAAAAATGATTGTGTATAATCTATTAATAGTAAAGATAGTATCGGTTTTACATAACGGTGTTGAAATGCATCATCTAAAATAACAAGCTCCGGTTTATTTTCAGCATTAAGTAAATTTTTGATGCCTCGAACTCTTTGTTCATCAACAGCAACAGTAATATTCGGAAATTTTAAAAAAATTTGAAACGGTTCATCACCTATTGTTTCAACAGATGCCAAATTATCAGCAAGGATAAAACCTTTTGTTTTTCGTTTATACCCGCGACTTAATACGGCTATTTTATATTTATTCTGAAGATGTTGAATTAAATATTCAACTGCCGGAGTTTTCCCGGTACCGCCGACACTTATATTTCCGACGACAATAACGGGAATGTCAAACTCCGCTGATTTTAATATCCCGTAATCAAACATAAAATTACGAATTTTGATAACAAAACCGTAAATCAGAGATACAGGATATAAAAATATAAATCTCAAGAATTTCATTTAATTTCAATAAAATAAGGAATTCTGGTTTGAATTCCGGATATATTTTTGACTTGTTTCAATTTTTCATAATAATCATATGTTTTACCCAATTCATCTTTTATTAAAGAAGTTTTTGTATCAGACAGCACTTTTTCCAACATTACGGAAAACTTATCTTTTTCAGGATAATATTTTATTCCGTATGAAGTTAAGTGTGCTTTTTTTGCTGCTAAATTAACAGCAGTATTTAATCCGCCGAGAACATCAACCAAGCCGATATTGAGGGCATCCTCTCCGCTCCAAACTCGTCCTTGTCCGACGGCATCTACGGAATCTGTCGGCAAATGTCTGCCTTCTCCTACATGCGTTATAAATGTTGAATAAATTTCTTCAATAGATTGCAGTATTTTTTGATGCTCATAATCCGACATCTTTCTTCCGGGGTTTCCCATATCTGAATAGGTGTTTGTATTAACCGTGTTAATTGTTATTCCAACATTTTTCAATAAATCTTTTGCATTAAAGAATAACCCGAAAACACCGATTGATCCGGTTATTGTAGTTGGTTCTGCAACAATTGTATCTGCAGAACAGGCAATATAATAACCTCCCGATGCCGCTACATCACCCATTGAAACAATTAAGGGTTTTGCTTGTTCGGCAAGAACCGTTTCCCTCCAAATAACTTCAGAAGCTAAAGCACTTCCGCCGGGCGAATTTATTCTTAATACAATTGCTTTTACACTTTTATCTTTACGAGCCTTTCTTATTGCTTTTGCTAAAGTTTCAGAACCTATTTGCTCATCAGTTCCTTTTCCGTCAACAATTTCACCTTCGGCATAAATAATTGCAATATTTTCAGGTTTTGTTTTCAAAATATCATCAATATCTTTATCTGAATTTATATATTCCGCCAAACTGACTTCATTTAATTTTTTCGTTGCAGAAAGTCCGGTTTTATTTTTTAATTCGTCAATAATTTGATCTTCATATTTCAAGCCGTCAACAAACCCGTATTTTACGGCAGATTTCGCTCCGGTTACCGAAAGCTCATCGGCATATTTATTTAAATCTTCAACAGAAATGTTTCGTCGGGTATGGATTCCTTTTAAGATTGTATTCCAAATTGAAGAAAGAAAACGTTCAGTTTGTTCTTTATTTGCATCACTAATTTTATCAGACATAAACGGTTCAACGGCACTTTTAAATTTTCCGTGTCTTATAATTTCCGGTTCAATTCCGAGTTTATCCAATAAGGATTTATAAAACAATAATTGTGCACTCAATCCGGTAAATTGAATCCCGCCGCCGGGTGTTAAATATATTTTATCGGCAACCGATGCCAAATAATATGATTTATGTGTGTAAAAATCAGAATGTGCCAAAATAAATTTCCCTGATGTTTTGAAATCTTTTAACGCTGTTCTTATTTCCTCTGCAGATGCAATTCCGACATTCAGCACAGAAAAATCCAAATAAATCCCTTTTATTCTGTTATCTGTTTTTGCTTTTTCTATTGCGTTAGTAATTTCCTTTAAACTCAGCGTTTTTTTTATTTTCATTGTACTGAAGTCCGGTCTTATTGAAGACTGATCGGCAATTTTATTGTTAAACTTTAAAGTTAAAACAGTATTTTCCGAAACCTTAACGTTCTCTTCCGAAAAAACGCCCGAAGAAGATAAAAGTCCGACAAAAACAAAAATATTTATAATTACAATAAAAATTAAAACAAGAAATGTTCCTAGCATACTAGCTAAAACATGATTAAAAAATCCCTTCATAATATTTTTTTTAAATTAATATTCAGCTAACAAAGATAAACTCTTATTTTTAATTTATAAAACAAAATCATAATTGTTTGTTTTTTAGAAAATGCTTTATATCAATGTTTTTGTGTCGTTAAAAGTTTTTCTGATTTTGTTTATTAAATTTTTATTAACATCGTCAAATTATATCCTCTTATTTAATATTTTTACATTTTTATAATATTATCGTTAAAAACACTTGTTAAATGTCTGAATTTACTCATTTACATCTACATACACAATATTCGATTCTTGACGGAGCCTCTTCCGTCCCGAAATTAATTGAAAAAGTTAAACTAACCGGGATGAAATCAGTTGCAATAACCGACCATGGAAATATGTTCGGCGTAAAACTGTTTCATAAAATTGCAAAAAAAAACGGAATAAAACCGATTTTAGGTTGTGAGGTATATGTTGCAAAAGAATCTCGATTCAGAAGAGATAAAGAAAAGGATAAAAAATCAGATCATCTGATTTTACTGGCAAAAAATGAAGTCGGCTATCACAATTTAATTAAATTAGTATCACACGGCTGGGTTGAAGGGTTTTACAGAAAACCCAGAATTGATTTTGATCTCCTTAAAGAATTCAGTGAAGGTTTGATTGTTTCATCTGCCTGCCTTGCCGGAGCCGTTCCTCGTGCAATTATGAACGGGAACATAAAAGAAGCAAAAAAAATTGTAAAACAATACAAAGACGTTTTCGGCAAAGATTTTTATCTTGAAATGCAAAGGCACCTTACCGGAGATCCGGAAAAAGATGAAAAAACATTTAAGTTTCAGGAAGAAGTAAACCGTGAAATTATTAACATATCACAAACTTTAGATGTAAAATATATTGCAACTAATGATGTGCATTTTATCAACAAAGAAGATGCAGAAGCTCATGACATTTTAATTGCATTAAGCACTGGCAAAGATTTGGACGATCCCAAAAGAATGCGCTATTCGGGAGAAGAATATTTAAAAACGCCGGCAGAGATGGAGGAATTATTTTCAGATTTCCCTGAAGCTCTTGAAACCACACAGGAAATTGTTGACAAAATTGAAGAATACGATCTTGACCGCAAACCGATTATGCCGAAATTTATTCTTCCCGAAAATTTCAAAACCGAAGCTGATTATTTACGCCACATTACTTATGAAGGGGCTCAAAACAGGTGGGGAGAAATTACAGAAGAAATTAAAGAACGTGTTGATTTTGAACTTAATACAATTATTAAAATGGGATTTCCCGGCTATTTTCTTATTGTTTGGGACTTTCTGAAAGCAGCACGAGAAATGGATGTCTCCGTAGGCCCGGGAAGAGGTTCTGCCGCAGGTTCTGCTGTAGCATATTGTTTACAAATAACAGATATCGACCCGATAAAATACGGTCTTCTTTTTGAACGTTTTTTAAATCCCGACAGAATTTCTATGCCGGATATTGATATTGACTTTGACGAAGACGGCAGAGAAAAAGTTTTAAAGTGGGTTATAAAAAAATACGGAGAAAACAGAGTTGCCAATATTATTACATTCGGATCAATGGCTGCAAAATCTGCTATCAGAGATGTAGCAAGAGTTTTACGCCTGCCATTAAACGAAGCCGATAAATTAGCAAAGTTGGTTCCCGAAAAGCCCGGAACAACACTTGCCGGAGCATTTAAAGAAGTAAAAGAACTGCGTGACGCCCAAGATTCTGATAATGTGTTGATAAAAAAAACATTGCGCTTAGCACAAACCCTTGAAGGTTCGGTCAGGCATACCGGTGTTCATGCCTGCGGAATCATTATCGGAAAAGACGACCTTGAAAATTACATTCCGTTAAGTACGGCAAAAGACTCTGATCTTAAAGTTACCCAATACGACGGAAAACATGTTGAAGATGTCGGTTTACTGAAAATGGACTTCCTCGGACTTAAAACACTTTCAATTATTAAAGATGCCGTTGAAAATATAAAACTTTCAAAAAATGTAGATATTGATATAGATTCCATTTCTTTTGAAGACGAAAAAACATTTGAACTTTACTCGAAAGGAGAAACAACCGCTTTGTTTCAATTTGAATCAGACGGAATGAAAAAGCACCTTAAAGAACTAAAGCCTAACAGATTTGAAGACCTTATTGCAATGAATGCTTTATATCGTCCCGGACCAATGGATTATATTAAAAATTTCATTGCAAGAAAACACGGAAAAGAAAAGATTATTTATGACCTTCCGGAAATGGAAGAATACTTGAAAGACACATACGGAATTACCGTTTTTCAGGAACAGGTCATGTTACTTTCTCAAAAATTAGCCGGATTTACGAAAGGACAAGCAGATTCTTTACGTAAAGCAATGGGAAAGAAAATTAAATCCATGATGGATGATCTGAAAGTAAAATTTATTGACGGTTGTAAAGCAAATGGACATGATGAAAAAATTACCGAAAAAATTTGGACAGATTGGGAAAAGTTTGCCCAATATGCGTTTAATAAATCCCACTCAACCGGCTACGCCTATGTTTCTTTTCAAACAGCATGGTTAAAAGCACATTACCCCGCAGAATATATGAGTGCCGTACTCAGCCGAAATCTGTCCGACATTAAAAAAGTGTCTCAATTTATGAGTGAAGCCAAGCATATGGGTTTAGATGTTTTGTTACCCGATGTTAATGAAAGTTATAAAAATTTTACAGTTAATAAAAAAGGGCAAATTCGTTTCGGAATGGGCGGAATAAAAAATGTCGGAGCATCCGCTGTTGAAAATATCGTAAAAGAACGTGAAGAAACCGGAAAATACAAAAATTTTTATGATTTTATAGAGCGTGTTAATTTAACAGCCGTAAATAAAAGAACAATAGAAGCTTTAGCATACGGGGGTGCTTTTGATGAATTGCAAAACATTAAAAGAAGCCAATTTTTTGCAGAATCGGGTAATGAGGGGTTAAATTTTATTGAGGAGTGCATAAAATACGGCGGGAAATTAAAAAACGGCAGCGATGAAAATCAGGGAAATATATTCGAGTCCGATAAAATTGAAATTAAAAAACCTGATATTCCCGAAACTGAAGAATGGAACAAACTCGATCGTTTAAAACTTGAAAAAGAAGTAATCGGAATATATCTTTCGGAGCACCCTTTAGATATGTATCAATTGGAAATTTCAACCTATTGTAATGCCGATGTCGGCGATTTGGCAAATCCTGCAGGTTTGCAGGGAAAAGAGATCAAAATTGCCGCTATTATTAAAGATACTTTTCAGGGAACAACAAAAAAAGGAAAACCATACGGAAGTATGAATGTAGAAGGATATAAAGCAGAACATCGGTTGTATTTTTTCGGAAAAGCGTTTCTTAATTTCAGAAAATATTTTATTAAAGATACAGCAATTCTTATAAACGGAAAAGTTCAGCCGAAATGGAATGCAAAAGACAGCTCCGAAATTGAGTTTAGTGTTAATAATATTGAACTTTTGTCGGAAATTAACAAAACAATGATTAAAAAACTAACCATTTCCGTTCCGATTGAAAATATATCCGATTCTCTGTCCGATGATTTATTTCAATTACTAAACAATCCGAAAGGAAAACAAACTGTTGAGTTTTTTATCTATGACAAAGAGAAAAATTTATCCCTAAACCTGTTTTCCAGGAGTAAAAAAGTAAGCATTAATAAAAAATTAATTCAACAACTTAATGATATCGAAAACCTTGAAGTTAAACTTTCATAATTTTATACTGCATTATTTTTTAAATACAATATTATAAGAGTTAGCGGTATCCGAATATTTTTTTAACTTTATATCTTAATTCGGAAAAATGCTGTTTATTATAGGAACGCGTATAAAAACACTTAAGGTTAACGATAACAATATTTCGGAAAAAACTTGTCCGTTATGTTCCGGAAAAATGAATCTTTATCAGAACAAACAATATTTAACTTTATTTTTTATACCAATTTTTCCTTTTAAAAATTTTGCCCGTTTTTTTCTTTGTACGAATTGTAATTATCAAATAACAGTCTGATTATGAGTAGTTTCGACGACAAATTAAACAAGCACATTGACAAAGTTATTGCTTTGCAAAACAGCGAACGCGACAGAATGCTGTCGCCTGACGAACTTAAAGAACTTGATTTAAGTCTGGGAATGACAGAAGGTGAGTGGAAAAAGATGACGGAAAAAGCCGATAAAAATGTAGAATTGGCACAAAATCACTTTTATTATAAAAATTATCGAGATGCTTATTCTGTCGCAGAAGCCGCAATTTCAGTAAATCCTTGGTTAACACAGGCATTAATAATTATGGCCGATTCTGCTCTGAAAATTTATGAAACCGAAGATGAAGAAGAATTTTTAGAAAAAGCCGAAAAACATGCAAAAGAGGTTTTAAAACAAGCTCCTGCAGAAAATCGAGCAGTTGAAATTTTGTCAGTCCTGAATACGTACAAAACTTCAGAAAGAAAAGAAAAGAAAAAACTCACTAAATATGCTTTGATTAGCGGCGGTATAATATTAATTATTCTTTCAATAATATTTTTTCGACCAAAAAAAGAAAAAGCTGTTGATAATTCAATAAAATTTGAACTTATTGATGCCGAAGAAAATGCAAATGCGGCTTGGGCACAAGTTGAAAATGTTACGGCAAGGCGAGACAAACTGATTCCGCAATTGTTTTCTGCCGTAAAAATTAATAATATCGAACTGAAAAATTTAATTAGTGAAGTTAAAAAACTTCAGGCAGGTTCAAAAAATTTAACAGGAGATAAAAAAATTTCTGCAGAAGCCGATTTACAAAAAAAATATCAACGAATAACAAATTTGATAGCTGCACAAAATAATTCCGCGGCGGTTTCTACTCTGATGATTCAAATAGAAGGAACTTACAACAGAATTTCCGTTGAAGGAAAACGATATAACGAAACCGTCAAAAAATATAATATTTTAGTCAAAAAATACGGGGAAAAATATCCGCAATTTAAAATTAAATCTTATTTTAACGGACTATAACTAACTGCTTATGAAAAAATATATTTTTACTTTTTTTTGTTTCCTTATTTTCGGATTTTCCGGATTTTCACAATATACAATAACAACCGTTCCCGACCCCAAACTAACAGGTCTCGGCTTTGTTTCAAACCCGGATGCAATTCTTAATAATGAAGAGATTGACAGTTTAAACTCAATGATTCAGAAAATTGAAGATTCGAGCAAAGCTCAAATTGCAGTTGTTGTTTTACAGTCAATCGGAAATGTCGTTCCCAAAAACTTTGCAACCGAACTTTTTAATTATTGGCATGTCGGAGATTCTGAAAAAAATAACGGTTTGCTTATCCTTCTTGTAATGAATCAACATCGTGTTGAATTTGAAACCGGCTACGGAATTGAAGGAATTTTATCTGATGCGGCATGTTATGATATTCAACAAAAATATATGATTCCGGAATTTAAAAACGGAAATTACGGAAAAGGAATGATACAAGGAGTTAAGGCTGTTGTAAATATTTTTTTAACGAAAGCAGAAGAAATAAAACCGACGGAAGAAATGCAGTCAAACAATACCAACAATTTATATAATAACAATTCATCTTCAGAAAATATTTTAAGATACAGTTCGGAAAAAGATAATGATATTCTTATTTTTTATATTACGTTTAGCATTTTTGCAATATTAATTTTCTTTGTTTTATTATTTGTTGCGATATTAAAAAAAGATTTCTTTATTCGGTATCAACTGCTGCGTATTTTCAGACTTTATATTTGGTTTATTTTAATCCCGATCCCTTTTATCGGAATTTATTTTTGGGTAAAATATTTAACGAACAAATGGAGAGATACCCCGAGAATCAGCGCGAAAACAGGTAAAATAATGCATAAACTTTCCGAAACAGAAGATGATAAGTTTCTTAAAAAGGGAGAAATTGCCGAAGAAGCAGTTAAGTCTGTCGATTATGATGTTTGGATTTCCGGAGAAGAGGACGATATTTTAATTCAAAAATACAAACGCTGGTTTTCAAAATATAATGCTTGTCCGAAATGTAAATATAAAACCTATTACAAAGTTTACGATAAGGTTATAACTTCTGCAACTTACAGCAGGTCAGGAAAAGGCGAACGATTATACAAATGCACGAATTGCGGGTTTTCCAAAAAAATAACATATACCATTCCTAAAAAAACACGAACATCTTCTTCCGGTTCCGGGTCTTCATCGTGGAGTGGGGGAAGTTCTTCATGGTCATCCGGAGGGAGTTCCTCATGGGGCGGCGGAAGTTCCGGAGGCGGCGGAGCAGGAAGCAGTTGGTAAAATAGTTGTTGTAAAACAAAATTTAAATTTTGCCGTTTTCTGATTTGGAAAACAGTTTTTTTTATTTTTGCAGAAATTCAGAATTTTAAAATCATAAAAAAGAAAATATTATGGCAGTAACAGAAGTAACAGATGCAACTTTTGAAGAAATTGTTTTAAAATCAGAAATTCCCGTTATGATTGATTTATGGGCTGTATGGTGCGGACCATGCAGAATGATACACCCTATTATCGAAGAAATTTCGGAAGAATACGCCGGAAAAGCATTAATGACAAAACTTGATGTTGATAACAACAGAAAAACAGCTATGAAATACGGAATCAGAAATATTCCTACTGTTTTGTTCATAAAAAACGGAGATGTTGTTGATAAACAAGTCGGAGCTGTGCCGAAAAAGAAATTTACAGATAAATTAGACGCAATTCTTTAAAAATTAATTAACTTTTGCCGGAGAAAAAACTTCGGCAAAAATTTTTATGAAAAACATCCGTGACATAGACGAATTGAAACAATTTAAAAATCTTGAATTTCTTGCAAAACAAGTTGTTGAAGGTTTTGTTACAGGTTTGCACAAAAGTCCGTTTCACGGGTTTTCCGTTGAGTTTTCGGAACACCGCTTATACAATACAGGTGAATCTGTAAAAAATATTGATTGGAAACTCTACGGCAAAACCGACAAACTTTTTGTAAAACGTTACGAAGAAGAAACCAATCTACGTTGCAGAATTATTATTGATACTTCGTCTTCAATGTTATTTCCTTACAAAAACACAAACAGCAAATTAGCATTTTCAATTTTTTGTGCCGCCTCATTAATTCATCTTTTCAGAAAACAACGAGATGCTGCCGGATTAACATTTTTCTCCGAAAATATTGATTTACATACACAAACAAAAATGTCCACATCTCACAGCCGGATGCTTTTTCAGTATTTAAATCAGCTTTTAACGAAACGAACGGAATTAAACCGAAAAACAAATCCGTCAAAGTTGCTGCACTTAATTTCAGAAAAAATTCATAAACGCTCACTGGTAATTATTTTCAGTGATATGTTCAGTTCCGAAGAACCCGAAAAACTGTTTTCGGCACTTCAACATTTAAAACACAACAAACACGAAGTTATTTTATTTCACGTTACGGACAAAGCACATGAGCTTGATTTTCAATATAATAACCGTCCTTATAAATTTATTGATATGGAAACGGGCGAAAGCATTAAGTTAAATCCGAACGAAATTCGAAATTCATATATTTTTTCATCAAAAGGATATGTTAATAAATTAAAACTAAAATGCGGACAATATAAAATCGATTTTGTTGAAGCCGACGTAAATTCCGATTTTAAAGAAGTTCTGATTCCCTACCTTATAAAACGCAGTAAATTGCATTAGGACAGACAATCATCTGATGAGTTATAGTTAAAATAAATAATTCATCAGATGATTTGTGTGTTTTCAAAAGTAAACAACTTGCTGCCGGAAATTATTTCCTTTTTTACGGGTTTTTTTGAAATTTTCGGAGCTTTTATTCCTGTTTTGAAAAACTTATCTCCGATAAAAATCTGTGCCTCGTCCCATAAATTTTCTTGTATAAATGAATTTAAAGTAATAGTTCCGCCTTCTATTATAATACTCTGAATTTCTTTTTTATACAAAAAATCTAAAATTTGTTTCGGGACTGATTTTTTAAAATCAATTTTGATATAATTTGTATTTTTTTTTTGCGGTTTTTCTTTTTCGGTAAAAACCATAGTCGGAATTTTGCCCTTAAACAAGGACAAATTTTCAGATAACCGCAAATTTCTATCAAGAACAATTCGCATAGGGTTTTTTCCCGACCAATCTCGCACGTTTAAACTCGGATTGTCTTTTTCGGCAGCATTGGTACCTGCGAGTATCGATTGTTCTTCAGAACGCATTTTATGAACCAAAACACGAGCATATTCATCGGTAATCCAATTTGGTTTTATCGGTGTGTCCGGTGTTCTTTCAAAATCAATGAACCCGTCAATCGTTTGAGCCCATTTTAAAATTACGAAAGGTCGTTTTTTCTCGTGAAAAGTAAAAAATCTTTTGTTTAACTCTTTGCTTTCCTTTTCCAAAACTCCTGCGATAACGTTAATTCCGGCAGAATGCATTATTTTAATTCCTTTTCCGTCAACTTTTTCAAAACTGTCGCGACACCCGATTACGACACGCGGAATTTTTAAATCAACAATCATTTTGGAACAAGCCGGAGTTCGCCCTTGATGTGCGCAAGGTTCTAAATTTACGTAAAGTGTCGATTTTTTCAGTAATTTTTTATCTTTTACGGAATTTACGGCATTTACTTCGGCATGCGGTTCTCCGGCTTTTTTATGGAATCCTTCGCCGATAATTTTTTCTTCATACACAATTACCGAGCCCACAAGCGGATTGGGATAAGTGTTTCCTAAACCGTTTTTTGCGAGTTGCAAACAGCGTTGCATATATTTTTTATCTTCTTGTTCCTGCATTTTTAACTTTATTTTTTGTTGCCCCAAAAAGACCGGTTATTTTTGTCGCCTTCGAAAAGACGACTTACAACTGTCGCCTCACAGAGAAGATTTACAAAAAGCGAACTTAAATTATGACAATTAAAGAAGCAAAGATATACATTCACAATGAAATATCCGGTTTTTATCCGGAAAATGAAATTTCGGCATTTATTCGCATTATTTTTTCCGATGTTTTTAATATTTCTTCCGTTGAAACAGTTTTAAAAGAAAACGAAAAATTTTCTAAAGAAAAAAATTTTAAAATTACGAAAATCGTAAGTCGCTTAAAAAACTTTGAACCGCTTCAATATATAATCGGACATACCGAATTTTACGATTTGAAATTTAAAGTAACTCCCGATGTTTTAATTCCGCGACCTGAAACCGAAGAGCTTGTTAATTTAATTATTTCCGAAAATAAAACTCGGAAAAATTTTAAAATTATTGATATAGGAACGGGCAGCGGTTGTATTGCAATTTCTTTGGCAAAAAATTTGTTTTCGGCAGAAATTTTTGCTCTTGATATAAGCTCCGAAGCATTAAAAGTTGCCGAAAGTAATGCTTTGAATAATTCGGTTAAAGTTTCTTTCTTTCAGGAAGATATTTTAAGAAATGTCGCCTCAAACAAGCGGCTTACAAATGTCGCCTCGGAGAAACGACTTGCAAATCAAAAATTTGATATTATCGTAAGTAATCCTCCTTATGTTCGGTTTTCGGAAAAAAGGCAAATGAGCAAAAACGTATTAGATTTTGAACCGGAAACAGCACTTTTTGTCGAAGACAAAAATCCTTTGATTTTTTATCAGGCGATTACGAATTTTGCAAAAACACATCTTTCGAAAAGCGGAACGTTATATTTTGAAATTAACGAGGTTTTCGGAAAAAAAATTGAAAATTTAATGCTTTTATCCGGTTTTTCGAAAGTTAAAATTATTAAAGACATAAACGGGAAAGACCGATTTGTTGCAGGGGTAAAAAACTAACATAGCCTTTATAGAACCTTTAAACTGTTTGCAACCGTTAAAAGGTTCGAGATTAAAACTGTGGTCACTAAGAGGATGAATAACGTACACCTGTCCGAATGTTAAATATAAATCATACAAAAAAAGATGTATATTGCACTTGTAAAAAAAGAGTAAACATATTTCAAGATAATACAGATTCTAAAAATTACTATTAATGAAAAAACAATATTTTAAAGGATTTGCGGTAATACTATTTTTATTATGCGCAAAAATTATGTTTAGCCAAAACATTATTCAAAACGGAAATTTTGAAAACGGCAGTACTGATTGGTTTTTAATTAACTCAGATACAGGGGCATCTGTTGTTATTGATAATACTGTTTTTTTTCAGGGAAGCAGCAGTATCAAACTGAAAATAAATAATATTACATCAAACATAACTGCCGGCATTTTTCAATCTTTAAATATTTCTTCCAACACAACATATTTTTTTTCTTATGCAATTAAAACAGATAACGTAAATTTATTTGCATTTCCATATTTTAAATTTCATAACGAAACAGATTCTTTTATGATAAAATCATATGTCTCAAGCAGAACAAAAGATTGGACAATTTATAATCTGAGAATTACCACACCTCCTAATGTTAACAAACTTGATTTTTTTATTCTGCTGACAGGAAATACAGGAACAGTTTGGGTTGATATAATCAATTTTTCAGAAGTGTCAACTATCGGGTTACTCAGTTTTATGGTAGATTGCAATACCGTAACAGATACATTTAATTCAAAATTATTATCAACAAACAGTTCTCCGGTAACACCAACATCTCCCAATAATCTTACAGCAAAATTTCAGGAAATTGGGATTAACGGGGTCAGGACTCACGACATCTACGGAAGTTGTGATATTCATCTTATTTTTCCGGATTTTACGGCAGACCCCTTAAATCCGGATTCCTATGATTTTACAACTACGGATAATGTTATTCAATCTATTATCAATAGCGGAGCTACTCCTTTATACAGACTGGGAGAAACATATGACGGGACACCAAATCTTTTTAATCCGCCTTCCGATTTTGACAAATGGGCAACAATATGCCTTCAAATTGTAAAACATTATAATGCCGGATGGAATAATGGTTTCTATTACAATATAAAAAAATGGGAAATATGGAACGAACCTGACTTATATAGCTATTGGACGGGAACCTCGCAACAGTTTTATAATTTATATAAAAAAACAGCATTAAAAATAAAGAATTTTGATCAACATTTAAAAATCGGAGCTGCGGGATTTTCATCAATAAATAATACAAGATTTCTGGATTCTTTTTTAGATTCAATTAGTTCCGATACTGTACCCATTGATTTTATCTCATATCATTTTTATAATTTTGCTAATCCTTATTATTATTCTGTTCAGCAACAAGATTTGCAAACATTACTGTCAAAATATGGTTTAAGTAACATAGAAACTGACTTGACAGAATGGAATAGTTATGAATATAATGCCGAAACAACTTTAACCGAATATGGCAGAGATGATGCCTTATCTGCAGCACTGACAGCATCCGGTTTGTATTATTTACAAAACTCAACATTAACAGATGCCTACAGATACAGAACCGATGAATATTTTTTTGGCTTATTCAGAAACAACGGGAGTTATTCCTATTCCGGACTTGCCTTTAATGCCGTCGGAAACTATAATAAAAATAACCAATGGTTATACACAGCAGGAAGTGACAGCTCCGGTGCTGTATGTTTTGCCGGAAAATCAATCTCTGATGATGATTTTAGTATAATTGTTTCTAATCCGAACAAACCATCATCCGGATATTCTGTTACCATACAAAACTTATTGCAAAATTATAATTATAAAATTACAAGAATTGACAAAAACAAAGAATTAATTATAGTTGACAGCGGAAAGGTTTCTCCTTCAAATAATACCATAACATCTGCAGTTTCATTTCCTTATGTTGATTTGATAACATTTGAAAATGCGTCTTTGGGAATAAACAATTCATCCGGAATAAAATCGGATATTTATTTATACCCAAATCCGACAACCGGCATTGTTAATATATTAAAAGACAAAACATATAAAAATATTAGTGTTTTAATATTTACAATTTCGGGTGAAAAAATCTTAGATTTCAGAAACCAAACTAAAATAGATATTAATTCTCTTTCTGCCGGAATCTATTTTATTAAAATCATTGCGGATGATAAAATTGAAACAAAAAAAATCATAAAAATTAAATAAGTATTAAATATTTTTCTGAAATAAATTAACACACATAAACACATTGTGTGTATCTTATATTGAGACATTTGAAGTTAATACAGACTTACGGCATTTCTTCGGTTTTATTTTTTAAACCGTTGTATATATTTTCTCCAAAATATATACAAAATAACAATATATAAACTAATTCCTCCGACTGTTGACCAATACCAGATATCCGGAGTTGAGGAGTTCATTCCGAGCAAAGGCATCGTAAAACTCAAAATCAAAGGAGCGATAAAAGGTGCAGCGATTCCTGCACCGAAAACTTGGTCGTGTGCTGCTTTTGTTTCGAAATCTTTATCCAATATTCTTATAAGCGTTAATCCGGAAGACAGAGTTCCGGTTAAGGTTCCGTATAAGCCGGCAATTCTTTCAAACGGATGCTTCATTCCGGATCGGCGTATTTCATGAAAAACAAAAAATATTGTAACCAAGCCTCCTATTGTTGTTGTTGTTAAAATTATTCCGATATAATTTATTAATACAGGAATTGATATTGCGGCGATTGATGCCGTAACCATAAAATCCAAAGAAACTCCTGAAATTCTTGTCAATAAACCGTTGTTCAGCAAGTTTCCCCAGCCGAATTTATAAATTATCTTTTTTACAAATACGGCAACCAAGGCTGCAAAAATAAAATGCAGTCCCCATACGGTGTTTACCAATTGATGTGTCATTTTACTTTTTTCATTAATTGATAACAATCCGGTTTCTATGCCTTTTAAAAGCAAATATGTAAGAGCATAAACAAAAATTACTGCTGCAATCTGAAAAGAAAATCCGTCAATTGCCGCTGTATCAGTTGTAAGATTTCCGGCACACGGTTGTTCTTTTAATTCTTTAATAACTCCTTTTTGTTGCTGTATGCTTACTTCTTTTATATTTGAATTCAAATAATATTTTTTTTTGAGATGATAAATTATGATAACACCGATTAATGCCGCCCAAACATATCCGATTGCGGCAAAGGTCAAGCCGATATCGCCGGCATTTGCAAAACCGGAAGCTTCCCACGATTTTCCGAGAGAATAACTTTGTCCGGGACCCTGGGCAAAACCCAACATTAAAAAATATCCGAATGTGGGAAATAAATCCGGCATTAGTGTTTGCATAAAAATATAAGCAATAATCAATCCTATAATCAGTTGTATTCCGGTTCCGAGAGACATTATTAAACCCATAGCAAAAGTACTGCTTGAACTTTTACTTTCGGCTTTTCTTAATGTCATAGCAATAAAAACTATTGCAAGTAAATGATAAACATAGTTTCCTAAACGTTCCGATGATGTTTCTATAAGCCCGAAACCTCCGGAACCGACAGCAAGAAGAAAAAATCCCGCCAGAATATTATTAGGAACCATATATTTTTGTAAAATCTTTATTTTAGAACGAATAATCGTTGCCAAAAAAAGTGCCGACCCTAAAATGGTGATGTCTAAAATAAAATCCCAGTTTATTGCCATTTTAAAATATGGGTATTAATGAACTTTTTGTTTTTTAATTTTTGCCAATCTTTATATTTCGTGTAATTCATTGATTCTTAATTAACTTGTAAAATTTATACTGTTTGCTTTTCTCTTTTATTTCTTCTTTAAACTCAAAACCGATGTTAATTAAAATTATTTTAAAACACAAAGAAAATACGAAATCGACAATATATGCCTTAATCCAACATTTTAATAACTTTCATAAAAATTATCTCGGAACCTCAACGGTATTAATGATTTTTTTGATGATTTTTTCAGTTGTTGCACTCTCCATTTCTTTTTCGGGAGACAATATAATTCGATGTCTCAGAACAGGATAGGCAACATATTTGATGTCATCCGGAATAACAAAATCTCTTCCGCTTAAAGCGGCATTTGCTTTTGCGGCATTCATAATATTTAAGGATGCACGCGGTGATGCTCCGAGAAATAAATCGGAATTATTTCTAGTATTATCAACTATTTGAGCAATGTATTTAATTAAATTGTCATCAATATACAAGTTCTTAATTTTCTTTCTGAAATCGGTAATTTCAGTTTTTGAAATCAGGGGAACAATGTCTTCCGTCTCCGATTTTATTTTTCGAATATGGCTGTTTTTTATAATGATTATTTCATCCTCTAATTTCGGATAATCCACTTTTATTTTGAATAAAAACCGGTCGGATTGGGCTTCGGGCAGGCGATAGGTGCCTTCTTGTTCAATCGGGTTTTGCGTGGCAATTATCACAAAAGGTTCATCAAGGTTGTAAGTTGTTCCGTCAACGGTAATTTGGCGTTCTTCCATAACTTCAAAAAGAGCGGCTTGTGTTTTTGCCGGAGAACGGTTAATTTCGTCAATTAAAATAATATTACTGAAAATCGGACCTTTACGAAATTCAAATTCCGATGTTTTAAGGTTAAAAACGGAAGTTCCGGTAATATCCGAAGGCATTAAATCCGGAGTAAACTGAATTCGGGAAAAGTCGGCAGAAATACTTTTTGCAAACAGTTTTGCAGTAAGAGTTTTTGCAATTCCGGGAACACCTTCAATTAAAACGTGTCCGTCTGTCAGCAAAGCTATCATAAGTTGATTGAGCATTTGATCTTGTCCTATTACAACTTTAGCAATTGCATCCTTGATTTCGAGCGTTTTATGTCTTAATTTTTCTAAATTTATGCGATTTTTAAACTCTGTATTTTCTGTCATTTTTTTTCTTTTGCGTTTTTATCAACATCTTTTTTGCGTTTTTCCTTTTCAGCTTTCTTTTTTTCTTTTTCCAGACGTTTTATTTCATCTTTTTTTAGCCGGTTTAATCTTTTTTCTTCTTTTTTTGCAGCTTTTTGTTTTCTTTTTAGTTGTTGTTTTGCTGTACGCACCTTTTCTTTAGCTGCAGCTTTCTTTTTTCGTTGATAACTTTTGGTTTCTTTATCGAACCTTTTTACCCAAATAATTTTTATAACTTCTCTTTGATATTCCACACGTTCTCCGTGATATTTTCCGGGATAAATAAAAACCATATATATGTCTTTGTCATAATTTTGCGGAAAAACAGTTGTTGTATCCGGCATCGAATATATACTGTTAACTGTTTTTACATTTATTCTTCGTCCTTTTTGCGAAACTAAATTAATGGTTGTATCCGATTCATTTTTTCCCCACAAATAAGATACTTCGGGATTCAGAACAAGTGTTTTTTTAAAATTAAAAATTGTTTGTTTTTTCTCTTCTGTTTCATTAAAAACCGGCATATCTTCCAGTAATTTTCCTTTTTCAGCCCGGCTCCAAGTTTTAGAATCTTTACTTGCATATACTAACAAATCAACCGGTGCAGTGTATTCGACATAAATTTTAAACGGTTGTTTTTTAAGTTCAATTTTTGTTTTTTTAACATTAATTCGTGTTCCGTTTTGCATAAAATACACATAGAAAGATTCCTGTGCGAACATATTTTCGGCGGCAAACAGTATTAAAAAAATTAAGCCGGCAACGGTTAACAATTTCTTTTTCATATCTTTTAATTAATTATTATTGAATCATCTGTTTTGTACCTTTTGCAGAGAAATTTATTATATTTCATACAAAGAATACAAGGTTTAAACACTGCAACGCAAAGAATCCTTTATTTGGTATAATTTACAGTGTGTTTTCAAATTGTTTTTACTTACTCTCATCATAAATTTCTTCAATGACTTTATTAAAAGATATTAATAAATCAACGGAAATATTTTCAAGTTTATTAATTTTTGAATGATAAGACAAAAGTTTTTTTAATTGTTCTTCTTTAATTCCTGTTTTCACTGCAATAATTTTTATATCAACCATCTCATTATCAATAATATTTATGTTATATTTGCTTGACAAAAAATTATTTAAATATGTAAATCTTTTTAGAGCAATATCTTTATGGTTTTTTGAAGTATAATATAAATTTCCTATTGTACGAATAAATTCGGTACTTTTGTTCTTATACGGCATTATAATGGGGATAATTCGCTGCCTGCGTTTTGCCGTAAAAAACACAAAAATCAGCAATGTAAACAAAAGAGTGTAAAAGGCAGCTTTTAAACTTTTTGTACTCAACAAAAAGCTTAAAGATGTTTTGTTTGCTTTTCTGAACGGCTTATAATATTCGTCCCAGACAAGTGTTCTTTCGGGTAAATACGAAAATGTTTTATAGGCAAATTCATAATTTTTTTCAGCAACCATTGCATAATTTGTAAAAACTTCAGGTATTGAACAAAAGTAAAAAAATCCTTTTCCGTATGGTTCTCTGAACAAAACAACATTATTGTTTTCGGTATGAGCCAGAATTTCGGCTTTTGTTGTGTCAAGTTTGTTGAAATACAGAAAGGATGCTGTTTTTTTATACAAAAAAGGATTCCTGCGTTTTAGGTTTTGATTATAAAAATTAATTTTTGAAATACTGTCAAATACTGCCGAATATGAAAGGTTGAAGTTCAAAGTATCGGAAAGTTTGCCGGAAAATCGGTGAGATGCAATAAAAATTGTATTGCCCTGCTCTGCAAGTTTTAAAAGTGTTTTTGTTTCAAGTTTTGCAGGATGAAAGTTTTCTGCGACATAAAAATAATTTTTAAGTTCGTTGTTATCTTTTTCTGCAAACTCCCAGGTTGTTTTTTTATTTGTCAGTATTTTATTTTTCGGAAAAATGTCTCTTATTGTATTGAACAACACATAAGTTCCGTAAGGTATCTTATCTTTTTGTTCAAGAGTAAAGCGCCAATCAATCGGTTTTGGTTTTAATCTTTCGAAAACAATAACTGTAGTAAGTATCAACACAATAAAAATATAATATTTTCTGTCTTTTTTTTTCATTCAAAATCATTAAAAACACGATTGAAACGCTTGTTTTCAGAAAAAAAGAAATTTTTACTTATTGAAAATTCCCCGTACCAAACATATTCGTATATTTTTGTCAGATATGAAAATTCATCGGAATATTTGTTATTTTTCATTTCTCGTTTATAGTCTGTATTTGTTTTCTCTCGTTTCCATTCAATATATTCATTATCGGATAACAATTTTAAAAATTTAATGTATAAAAAACGAATTGCTTTTCTGTAGTCTTCAGCACTTAAGGCTTCCGAAATTATTTTATCAAAATTAACAGCATTAATATCATCCTCAAAAACAGGAATATCGGGAACAAGAATTCTTCTTGACTTCATTAATAAATGGTGCGGACTTAAACCCATCAGTTTCAAAATAATAAAAACAAGCAGAA
>JAJRUH010000132.1 GCA_024277895.1 Bacteroidota bacterium
AGACTTTTTTTTAAAAATATTTTTTTATAAAATTAATGAGCTTTTTAGGCGTTAAGAAAAATGAAAAAGGTACTTTTGTAAGAAAATTTGATGTCGGCAAGTTAAAAGACACAGGGAACGTAAAGAGTGCGGATGCGTAAAAAGCAAAGATATAGGAAGTTATAATACCTGTCCGGCATTATGTGCCTATTGTTATGCAAATTCAAGGGATAAAACAGTTTTGGCAAACTATCAGAAAATTTTAAAAAACAATTAAAAATAATGAAATATACAGTTATAATATTTTTAGTTTCATTGTTAAATTTCGGACAGACAAAAGAATTGCATCCGGTTCATTTTTCTGTAATAAATATGGAATATAATGAAGAACAACAAGAGTTTGACATTTCATTTAAATTATTTGTCAATGATTTTGAAAAAATTGTTGATAAAAACTATAATGTTGTATTAAATTTCGGAAAAAATAATCAATTAAAAGATTGTGATAAATATATTGATCGATATATAAAAAAGAATCTTATTATTGTTTTTGATAAAAAATCAGTCGGCAGGAAAATGCAACAGGAAAAATTTACTGTTAAATCCGAAGAAAGATCAATATGGATTTATTATAAATTATCAATAAAAAAACCACATAAAGTCCTTATCAGAAATACATTATTGAATGATTTATATAACGACCAGAAAAATTTGTTTATTTTTACGATTGATAAATTTCAGGAAGCAAAGAAATTTGAAAAAAATGATACAGACTTGCAATTTGTTGTAAAATAGTTTATATTTCACAAGATTTCAGAATACTGTAAAATGTAATATTTACGATTAAGTTTTATAAAATACAATTAGTTAAATAAATGTTTCGTTTGACTTTCATATAATTAACAGATGAAAAAAATATTACTTACTATATTATTTGCATTTATTGTTGTTCAAATTTGGGCAACGCATAATCGTGCAGGAGAAATAACTTATAAACATATTTCCGGAAATACATATGAAATTACTCTTATAACATATACTTATACACCGAGTGCGGCAAATGAAACTCGTAATGTGTTAACTATGCAGTGGGGCGACGGAACAACTTCCCAAATTCCGCGAATTCATATTGAATACTTGCCTGATGATATTCAAAAAAACACATATGTAATGAATCATACATTCCCGGGAGCGGGTGTGTATCAGATAGTTATGTCCGACCCTAACAGGAACCAGGGGATTGTAAATATTCCGGAATCGGTAACCGTAGTTTTTACAATTAAAACAATATTAAAAATTGATCCTGATATAGGAGCAAATAGTACACCGATTTTGTTAAATCCGCCGGTTGACAAAGCAGCTCTTCATCAAATATTCATACACAACCCGAATGCCTACGATCCTGACGGTGACAGCTTATCTTATAAACTTACTGAATGTCTCGGAAATGACGGAGTGCCTATTCCCGGTTATACCTATCCTGCTGCAAGTAATACGCTTTATGTTGATTCTGTTACCGGTGATTTTGTTTGGGATTCACCGATGCAAGTCGGAGAATACAATGTAGCAATGATGATTGAAGAATGGCGAAACGGAATTAAAATCGGAAATATTGAACGTGATATGCAAATTGAAGTTCAGGAAACCGATAATCATCCGCCGGTAATTGCCGATTTACCCGATTATTGTGTTACTGCAGGCGATACTCTGGACTTTGACGTAACGGCAAACGATCCGGACGGTGATGATGTTACACTTTCTGCTTCGGGAGGTATTTTTAATTTCAGTACAAATCCTGCAAATTTTCCCGAAACAACCGGACCGACACCTCTTACAGTACATTTTCATTGGGAAACACTTTGTAATCAAATCAGAAAACAACCATACAATGTTCTTTTCAGAGCCAAAGATATTAATCCGGAAGTCGGATTAACAGCATACAAAAATGTAATGATTGAAGTTGTTGCTCCGGCACCGGTAAATTTAACGGCAACACCGACTTCAAATTCTGTTATTCTGAATTGGGATACATATCAGTGCGGTAATGCAACAGGATTTAAAATTTATCGTAAAAATGAATCCTACCCCTATACTCCGGCAGATTGTGAAACCGGTATTCCTGCAAATTCGGGTTATGTACTTGCCGGAATTGTCAACGGTTCGGGAAAAACAAGTTTTGAAGATGATTTTAACGGTTTAGGCTTGCCGCAAGGGTATAATTGGTGTTACAGAATTACGGCAATTTTTGCCGATGGTGCCGAAAGTTATGTGTCCGATGAAGTTTGCACAGAATTAATAAAAGCTGCACCGATAATTACTGAAACGAGTGTTACAAATACAAATGAACAAAACGGAAGTATTCATCTTACGTGGATGCAGCCGACTGAATTTGACAATACAACTTATCCCGGACCTTATAAGTATATTGTAAAGTCAAATACAGGGCAAGTGTGGGAGAATTTTATCAATCCGGTTGATGTATCGGGGATTACTGATACAACTTATGTTGATACACTTATTGATACAAAAGCAAATGCTAAATCATACGAAATCGGACTATATAATCAAAACGGCAGCAATTGGGAACTTATAGGCAGTAATACTCACAGTTCATCCCTATTTATTGAAGGTATTCCCGGAGACAGAAAAATGACCGTAAAAATTAATGATAATACGCCTTGGACTAATTACTTATACGTTATTTACAGAAAAAAAGCCGATGCAGATTGTAACGAAAATTTATTACCCTACGATTCAATAAAAACCGTAACCGGAATTCAATATACCGACTTAGGTTTAAGTAATGATTCAAATTATTGGTACCAAGTAAAAAGTTACGGGCAATACGGTTTGAATTTTATTCCTAAACCTCTGATAAATTATTCACAAGAGATATGTGTTTCCCCGCAAGATACAGTTCCTCCGTGTCCGGTAAATTTAACTTTGGATACAGATTGCGATTTGTTCCAAAATTATCTGAACTGGACGGTTGATACTGAATGTGCCTCGGATATTGCTGATTTTCTTATATTTTATTCAGACACAACCGAAGGACCTTTTCAATTAATTGATACGGTAAAAGATAATACAGTAAGAACATATGTTCATTCACCAAAAGAATCTTTGGGTGCTTGTTATGTTGTGTCGGCACAGGATTCTGCCGGAAATTATATACCTCCCGACAAATTAATGCGAGTTTGTATTGATAATTGTAATTATTATGATCTTCCGAATGTATTTACTCCCAACGGCGACGGAATTAATGATTTATTTAAACCCTATCCGTACAAATATGTAGATAAAATTAATATGACAATATATAACCGTTGGGGAAATGTGGTTTTCAAAACCGAAGATCCCGATATTAACTGGGACGGAAAAGATTTTCAAACAGGGAAACCCGTTTCTGACGGTGTTTATTATTATGTTTGTGATGTGTATGAAAAAAGACTGTCCGGTATAAGTGTAAGAAATATTGCCGGTTTAATTCGTATTTTTGCAAACAACGGAAATTCAAAAACTGAATAATATAAAATGGTAAAACGAATAAATATTTTATTAATCATATTATTTTCCGGCTTTTTAATCAACAGCCAAACTGCGGAAAATAATTTATATCAAAAAGTGCTTTCTGAATATTTGCAAAAACACTATGAACAAGTAATTTCTATTTTGAATACTGAAGATTTATCTCTGTTAAATGATTCAAAATTATATCTTCTTGCAGGTAATTGTTATTATAAGCTGAATAAATATGATGAAGCAATTTTAAAATATTCTAAAGCATTAAAACTCAAAAATAAAACGGCATTATTAAAACTTGCAGAGTGTTATACTCAAATTAACAAACCGTATAAAGCAACTGAATATCTGAAAATTTATTTAAAGACACCCAATAAATTATTGCAATCGGAAGTGAAATTATTACCGGCTTTTTCAAAAATCGAAAATGAAAAACCATGGATTAATTTATGGAAAGACAAGTATTATAATTCGTATGAAAAGAAACTTGACGAAGCAAAATATCAAATATCAAAAAATGATTATGCAACGGCATTTGATATTTTGGATAAATTAATTATTAAAAACGGAAGAAGACATAAAGCATATGAAATGAGAGGTGATTTATTAATGCTTACCAAAGATTACAAAAGTGCTGCAAATTCTTATTTGAAAGCTGCCGAAATTAAAAAACATAATTTAATTTATAAGACAAAAGCTGCTGATATGTTATTCCTTTTGAAAAAATACAGAAAAGCAGAAACTGTTTATAATGAAATTGTTAATGATAAGTATTACAATCCCGACATATTATTAAATAAAGCAAAAAATGAAATGAAATTAAAAAAATATACCGATGCATCAAATAATATTTTACAATTTTTAACTTACTTCCCTGATAATGCAGAGGCATATTATGTATCCGGCAAAATTCATTCGTTAACTCATGAAAATATCGCTGCTTTGGAAGATTATAATAAGGCGATAAAAAAAGACAATTCAAAACCCGAATATTTTATTTCCTGCGGCGATGCTTTTTTAAAAACAGGCACATTTAAATCTGCCGTAAACTCATATTCTATGGCTCTGGATTTAAATCCGAAAATTGCTGAAGCTTGGTATAAAAAAGGTGCTGCAGAAGTAAAACTTTACAAATTTACCGAAGCTTGTGAAGATTTAAAAAAAGCGAAATCAATGAATTACAATAAAGCAGACGACTTGCTTTTTAAGCATTGTAAGTAAATATTATTTTTTCTTCACTAAAATAATAACTTCTTTTGTAAAAATTCTTTTTAATTATGGAAAACAACAAAAACGAAATTGATTTATTAGAGCTATTGATAAAAATTTATCTTTCTTTAAAAAGATATTGGTTGGTTTTGCTCATATCAGTTCTTGCCGGTATTGTATTTACGATTGTGAAAAATATATACTTTGATAAATCATACAACTCGTCAATGTCAGTTTCCGTTAAGCCGGAAAATGATTATATGTATGCACTAACATTTCAAAAGTTTTCAAACCGGTACGAAAAAAATCCTGCTGAAATTGTTACCGGAATAATTAATCAGGCAAATAAATTAATTAAAAGCGATAATATTAGTCTTCTGGCAAAAAAAATGAATCTTTCAAAATCGGATTTAATCGGATTGAAATCAATTTCTTCCGAATATAACTTTGAAACGGGAGAAGCACCCGGAAGTATTATTCAAATTCAAGCAAATTCTTCCGACAGCAAAATTTTTAAAAAACTCGGAAACGGAATTTTGTATTTAATAAATAACAACTCATTTGTAAAAGAAAAAACTTCGGAAGATTCTCTTATGTTGGTTCGGATTATAAAAAAAATTGATATAAAACTTTCCGAGTTGGACAGTTTACAGTCAAAATTTTTAAAAGACGGTAAAATAACTGATTTAATAATTTTTAAAGATAACTCTTTTTTCGGTGAAAGCGTTAAACTTACTTCTCTTAAGGAAAAGATTAACAAAGACTTGAAGAATCTAAAAGAAGTAGAATTAGTAGATAATTTTTATATTCCTAAAACAAAATATGCAAGTATAAAAATGCCTTTACTGTTAAATTCAATAATGTTTTTATTCCTCGGTATCATAATTATTGTTTTTATTGAGTTTAATAAAAAAGCGAAATCTTTTGAGCAGAATCAAAAAAATTAGGAACTCTTTGAATTAATCATTTTTTATGACACAAAAAAAAATTGTTACGGCATCGGAGAGTCCCGTTAAAATAAATGCTGTTAGAAATGCTTTTAGTAAAGTCTTTTACGAAAAAGAGTTTGAAATAATTTCCGTTGCCGTAAAATCAGGAGTTGCCGATCAACCGTTAAGTAATTCGGAAACTTTTCAAGGAGCAAAAAACAGAGCATACAATGCGAAAAAACAAATACCGAAAGCCGATTTTTGGATTGGGATAGAAGGCGGAATTGAGAAAAACGGCAATGAAACAGAAGCCTTTGCTTGGGTTTATATAATTTCCGAAAATAAAACCGGTAAAGCACGAACGGCAAGTTTCTTTTTACCGAAAAAAATTACCGATTTAATAAACAAAGGTTATGAACTCGGTGATGCCGATGATATTGTATTCCAACAAAAAGACTCGAAAAAGAAAACAGGAGCAGTCGGTATTTTAACAAAAAATATAATTTCGCGCTCCGATTATTACACAGAAGCTGTTATCTTAGCTCTGATTCCGGTTATTAACAATGACATATATTAAAAAATTGAAATCGAATAATGACTTGGATTAAAATATCAGAATTAATATTACTCGGCATTTTTGTCGGTTTTGTAAATACCCTTTCCGGAAGCGGCTCGCTTTTAACTTTACCGTTTTTAATATCATTAGGTTTGCCGGCAAATGTTGCAAACGGTACAAACAGAATTGCAATTCTTCTGCAAAATGTAGTAGGTGTTACAAGTTTTAAAAAACAAAAAGTTTTTGAATTTAAAGAAGGTATTTGGTTAGCATTGCCGGCAATTATAGGTGCAATTCTCGGAGCATCTATTGCCGTAAAAATAAGTAATGAAATAATGGAGAAAATCATTGCTGTTATTTTGGTATTTATGTTCTTATTGTTGATATTTAAGCCAAATATGTGGTTGAAAAAACAATCGAAAAAACTTACAACAAAACCGAATACCGTTCAATTTATCGTACTTTTTTTTGTGGGAATATACGGCGGGTTTATTCAAGCCGGTGTCGGATTATTTCTGTTGGCGGGTTTGGTGCTCGGTGCAGGTTTTGATTTGGTTAAAGCCAATGCCGTTAAATTATTCATTATTTTGCTGTTTACGATTTTTGCCCTCGCAATTTTTATTTATAACGGAAACGTAAATTTTAAAATAGGTTTTATCCTTGCCGGAGGAAATATGTTAGGAGCTTTTATTGCAAGTAAATTTGCTGTTGAACGGGGACCGAAATTTGTTCGATATGTTCTTTTGGCAGCTTTATTTTTAGCTTCTCTGAAACTTTTCGGAATTTTTGATTATTTATTTAATTACTTTAATATTTGAAAGTTATATATCGACATATCGTTTCCGATGAAATTATTGAAAAAGTACGAGCTTCGGATTATCTTTTAAAACACATTCCGTATATTGAAACAAAAAGCGGTATTAAGAAAGCCCTGAAAAAGCAAAGATTTCTAATAAACAGGCAAATTTGCAATACAGGAACTCTAATAAAAACAGGACAAATTATTGAATTTCTCGAAGAACACACTCTTCAAAAAAAAGTTTTTAAACTCCGTTTGAATGTTATTTTTGAAGATGATTTTATTGCACTGATAAATAAACCTGCAGGAATAAGTGTAAGCGGAAATTATTTTAAAACAATTCAAAATGCTTTACCGTATAATTTAAAAAAATCCGAACAAACAGATACCTTGCAAACCCCTTTACCTGTGCATCGACTTGATAATCAAACATCAGGGCTTTTGTTAATAGCAAAAACACATAAAGCACGTATTAATCTCGGAAAACAATTTGAAGAAAAGAAAATTAAAAAAAAATACAATGCTGTAGTTATCGGAAAACCGTCGAAATCCGATGCTGTTAATTTCCCCGTTGACGGAAAGAATGCTTTTACGAGATACGAAACTCTTAAAACTGAAAAATCTTTACGAAACGGATATCTTTCTCTTTTAAACTTATATCCCGAAACCGGCAGAACACATCAGTTGAGAATTCATTGTGAAAAAGCCGGCTTTCCTATACTCGGTGATAAATTATACAACGGTAATTCGCCTGTTTTTAAAGGAAAAGGACTTTTTTTGTCGGCTTCCGAAATAAATTTCATACACCCTTTAACAAACGAATTTTTAACTTTTGAAATACCTTATCCTAAAAAATTTGATAAAATTATTGAAAGAGAAAAACAAAGACATTTTACAGCAAATTTATAACTCTTCTGTGCAATTCGTGCAATCTGTGTGTTTGTTATTCAGTAATTTTTCTGTGCAATCCGTGTAATCTGTGTTAACAATATATAATTCATTTTTTTGACAAACTTTATTAAAATTTTATCTTTGTCGACACTAAAAAATAAATGGTCTCAATAAATAACATAAAACTTTCGTTCGGCGGTAAAATATTACTTAATGATATCTCTTTTGTAATAAACAAAAAAGACCGAATCGGTTTAACCGGAAAAAACGGTGCCGGAAAATCGACTTTGATGAAAATAATTACCGGTTCTCAGGAAATTGACAGCGGAACAATTTCCTATCCTTCTGAATTAAAAATCGGCTATTTGCCGCAGCAAATGACCTATCCGGTCGGCAAAACAGTTTTCGAGGAAACGTTAAGTACATTTTCAGAAATAAATAATATTGAGAATCAAATTCAATCCGTCGGTAATAAACTTGCCCAAAGAGATGATTATCATAGTGATGAGTATCTGAAGTTAATTGAGCAACTGAACAGATATGAAGAACAATTCAATTTTCTCGGAGGTCATTCGATTCACGGAAATATTGAAAAAACGCTGAAAGGTTTGGGCTTTGAACAGGAAGATTTTAAAAGAGATGTTTCTGAATTCAGCGGAGGATGGCGAATGCGTATTGAGTTGGCTAAAATATTATTGCAAAAACCGGCTTTGCTGTTGCTTGACGAACCGACAAATCACCTTGATATTGAATCAATTGAATGGCTCGAACAAGTCCTGATGAATTATTCCGGAGCAGTTATGTTAATTTCTCACGACAGAACATTTTTAGACAATATTACCAAACGAACAATCGAAATTTCACTCGGAAAAATTTACGATTATAAAGTTCCGTACAGCAAATATGAGATTCTTCATAAAGAACGCATTGAACAACAAACGGCTGCATACGAAAATCAACAAAAGAAGATAAAAGATACCGAACAGTTTATAGAACGCTTCAGAGCTAAAGCTACAAAAGCAGTTCAGGTACAATCTCGCATAAAGCAGTTGGAAAAAATTGAACGTATAGAAATTGATAAAACCGATATTTCCGATTTGCATTTTAAATTTCCTCCGGCTCCGCATTCCGGCGAATTGACTTTAGACATTGAAAACCTTACAAAAAAATATGACGAAAAACTTATTCTGAAAAACCTAAATTTAACTATTGAAAGAGGACAAAAAATAGCTTTCGTAGGAAAAAACGGTGCCGGAAAATCAACATTAATAAAAGTAATTACCGGAGAGACTGATTTTTCGGGTAAACTAAAATCCGGGCATATGGTAAAAATTGGCTA
>JAJRUH010000133.1 GCA_024277895.1 Bacteroidota bacterium
AATTCAGATTTTAACAAAATCTTAAAAAATATACCGCTATGAGCTTTCAACTTACAACTAAAAAAACAGTTCTTACATTAATAATTAGTTTAATTTCCCTGAATATTTCGGCTCAAAACAAGCAGGCATACGTTTCCGCCGATTACAAAAAATTTGGTTTAAAATCCGGCAATATTCCCGAAATTCGGGAAGACGGCATAAGAACCGACGGCAAAAAAGGAACCTACGAATGGTGGTATTTCGATGCTCACCTCGATGACGGAACAACCGTTGTAATTGTCTTTTACACAAAGCCTTTCACCGAAATTAAGAAAGGTTTAATACCGTTTATTTCTATAAATATTGACCGACCCGACGGAACAAGCATTAAAAAACCACATTACGGAAAAGTTGAAGAATTTTCTGCTTCCGACAAAACCTGTGATGTGAAAATAGGAGAAAATTATTTCAGAGGAGACCTTAAAAACTATGAAATTCATTTTAAAGACGAAGAGCTTACCGTTGACGTAAAAATGCACCGCACAACCGAAAGTTGGCGACCGAAAACAGGACATTTCATTTACGGAAATTCCGGAAAAGAATTTGCCTGGCTGGTGCCCGTTCCCAAAGGCGAAGCCGAAATTTCATATTCATACAAAGGAAAAACATATAATTTAAAAGGTTCGTGCTACCACGATCACAATTTCGGAAATGCAAATATGGCTGATGTTATTAACCATTGGTATTGGTCGAGGGCGGAAGTCGGTCCTTACACCGTAATTGCCGCCGAACTTATTTCCGTTAAGGAATACGACAGCGAACCGGTTATTGTTTATTGTCTTTCAAAAAACGGAAAAACCCTTGCCGACGACGGCGAAAAAGTAAAACTTTTCAGAATCTACGGAAAAATGAACCCTGCCGGAGAAAGACCCGTAAGCAATATTCTGAAATTTATTTATGAAGATGAAAATGAGAGTGTTAAATATGAATATACCTTAACGAGAAAAACAAATTTAATGGAATTAAAACTTTTAGATGCTTTAATTCATAACCCCGTAAAACGAAAACTTGCAATTGCCGTAAGCGGGTTAGACCCGGCATATTTCAGGATGTCGGGAACGGCAAATCTTAAAATTTATAAAAATGATTGCAAAACGGAGGAATATACAAGCAATAAAGCAATTTGGGAGCTGATGTATTTCGGCAGACCGTATGAATAATAACTTATTTAGGGCTTGCTGAAAAACGCTAAATATACTGTAATTCAACACTTTATACTTGTATTTTTGTGATAAAATGCAAGGGTTTTAAATGAAACATCTTAAAACCCTTGCACTTTCTTTGATAAAACTACCAAATTTTTGCTGCTCAGCTGCACATCTCTTTTGTATTTTGTTCAATTTGAAGTATTTATATACATCTACATCTCACAAAATCCAAAATAGACACACATCTGAGCTTTTCAGCAAGCCCTATTTCAGAAATGAGGAGTGTAATGCTCCTCTTTTTCATAAAACATATAAATAGTTTGATTAATTATTAAACAATATACATATATTTGTATAGCAAAAAATACAAAAAACAAACTCACATGAAAAAACTAATCTCACTTTCAATAATTTTATTTCTTGTTAATCATTCTTTTTCTCAAACAATTGATGCAGATACGCTTCTTGCAAAAGAATATATAAATAAAGCCGAGAATTTTAAAGAAAAATCAGACTTTGACAATTCTTTAGTTTATTTAAAAAAAGCTGAGGGAATTTATTCAAAATATAATCTGACAAAGAAAATTTTAAAATGCGAATTAAAAAAGGGCGATGTATATATTGTAAAAGGGAATTTAAATAAAGCTTTGCAAATTTTATCCGCCGGAAAACAAAAAGCAATGAATATATTCGGCAGAAATTCAGAGTTATATGCCGATTTTTGCGAAAAAACGGGTTTTACATATTTCTATGCGAAAAAATATACAAAAGCCAAAGATATTTGGATAACAACTCTGGTAACACGAAAAAATATATACGGAAATAATCATCTTAAAGTTTCTGATATTTATAATAATTTGGGAGGTTTATATGCAAAAATCGGTGATTATTATAAAAGTTTGAAACTTTATCAAAATGCTTTAAAAGTAAGACAGGCTATTCTTCCGCAAAACGATTTAAAAACAGCTTCTTCGTATATAAATGTCGGGAATGCTTATTTAAAAATTGATAATCCGGATTTAGCCGCCGAAAATTTTTTGAAAGCTTTGGAAATTAAAAAGAAAAAATTAAGCAAATATCACCCTGAACTTGCTGCTTTATACAATAATTTGGGTATAGTGTATCAAAAATTGGGGGATTATGACAAATCTTATGAGAATTTAAATAATGCACTTTCAATCAGAAAACATAATTTGGGCGAAAACAATCCCGAAACTGCCGGAATTTACGGCGAAATTGCAATTATTCTTACTTTACAGGGCAATTATAACAAAGCAACTGAATATAACAACACAGCTTTAACAATATTTAAAGAAAAATACGGAGAAGAAAATCCGGCAACCATAAAAATTTTACAAAATATAGGAACCGTTTACCTGAAAAAGAACGATATAAAAACAGCCGTTGAATATTTTAATAAGTCCTTGGAAATTGCCAAAAAAAGATATGAAACTTGGAGTTTGCAAGCCGCAAAAAAATACTCGGAAGTCGGAAAAATTTTTAACAAAGAAGATAAAAACGATGCCGCATTAAACTATTTTGAAAATGCTTTAAAAATTTTACGAAATGTTTACCAAACCGATAATCACATTGAAATCGCCGATGCACTGCAAAATATAGGTATTGCATATCAAGACAACAAAGATTACTATCAGGCAATGGAATATTACAATAAAGCTCTTCCTTTAAGACAAAAATTATCCGGAAACAAACATCCCGAAACGGCAAAAACATATTATTTACTTGCTTCTGCATACAAAGCAAAAAGAAATTATGCGGCACAACTTAATAATCTGCAAAAAGCACTGACGAGCAATATCGAAAATTTTAATAATCAGGATATAAATACAAATCCGGATTTCAGCGAAAATGTATTTTATTTTGACCTGAATTTATTAATAAAAACAATTTGTGAAAAAGCAAAAGCATATAACAACCTGTATCTGAGAACAAATAATATCGAAAATCTTAAAAATGCCGGTAAAGTTTATGAAATTGCCGATTTACTTTTTGACAAAATAAAAAACACTGTTTCGGGCAAAATAGAAACGGCTTTTTTATACGAAAATATGTCAAATGCCTACGAAGAAGCAATAAAGGTAAATATGCTTTTATTTAAAAAAACTTATGGAAACAAGTCTCTTAACAAAGCATTTGTATATTCCGAAAAAGTAAAATCCAATAAATTTTTGTATGCTTTGTCTTCATTTAAGAATAAAAAACTTGCAGGGATTACCGATTCTCTGCTGAACGCAGAAACAAATTTGTTAACCGATATTGCTTGGTTCAGAAAAAAAATAAAAGAAAAACCCGACGATTATGAAACAAAAACAAAATTGCTTAAAGCAGAAAGAAAATTCAAATCATTTGTTTCAATGTTGCAGGATGAATATGAAAAATATTACGATTTGAAATATGCACCCTGCACAGTAACGATAAAAAATATTCAAAATATAATAAATGCCGGCACTTTTGTTTTAGACTATTACTTTGCGGAACGGTCGAATTTTATCTATATTTTTATGATTAAAAAGAATAATACCGACCTTCGAGTTTTCAGAAAAACTGATGACTTTGACGATAAAATCTCGGATTTTAAAAAATATTTATCTTCAAATAACGGCAATAATACCGCATATACGAATACAGGGTATGAACTTTATAAAAAATTAATCCCGGAAGTTGTATCGGAAGATACCTCAATTAAGCAATTACTGATTATTCCTGACCAAAATTCAAATATAATTCCTTTCGAAGCCCTGTTAACAGATGAATATTCAGGAAATTTCGATATGCTTACCGATTATCCGTTTTTGATAAAAAAATATGCCGTTTCTTATTCTTTTTCCGGAAATTTGTTTTATAAAACTTTTTATGAAAATTCCGTTGATACTTTTGAAACGGATTCCTCTGATTATTGGTTAGGTATTGCTCCTATTTTTGACGGCGAAACAGGAAGAATTACATCTGCAAAAACAAAAAATATTCTGCAAAATGCAGGAGTTGATTTTTTGAACGGCAATTATATTTCACCTCTTTTCGGAAGTGAAAATGAACTTATTACTATTGCTGACGAATTTAACGAAAACGGAAAAGAGGCGGTATTAAAAACACGGTCGGAAGCTGACGAGGCATTTTTCAAATCTGATAAAATTGAAGATTATAAATTTCTTCACATAGCTTCGTATGCTTTTGTAAATAATGAAAATCCCGAGCTTTCAGGTATTCTTACGGCTCAAAATTCCGTAAACGGAAATGACGGAGTTCTTTTTATTGATAAAATTTCCGGTTTGGAATTATATTCCGATTTACTTATTTTGCCGTATTGCGAAACCGGGTTCGGAAAATATAAAAACGGAAAGGCTGTGAATATTTTCAATCGTGCTTTGTTATCTGCCGAAACAAGTAATATTATTCTGTCTTTATGGCAAGTATCGGGAGAATCCGGTGAAAAACTGATAAATAATTTTTATTCGGATATACTGAATAAACCGTATGAAATGTATGATTTTGCTTATTCGTTGCAGGCGGCAAAATTAAAACTTATCGAAAACAGTAAATATGCACATCCTTTTTATTGGAGTCCGTTTATTTTAACAGGAAAATAAATTTTAAATCGGTTAATTATCTTGCGGTTTTAAACATTATTTCAGAATTAATACTTAAGTTTGTATATTGTTAAAAATCAGAATGTATGGCAAGACCTCAAAAAAACAGAAAAGTCAATACTCCGCCTTTATTCACCACCTTTAAACCGTCCGGAATATCTGCAAAAAACTTAGAACAGGTTATTTTGACATTGGATGAATTCGAAGCTGTTCGTCTTTCCGACTATTTGGGAATGTCGCAGGAAGAAGCAGCGGCAGAAATGGAAATTTCACGACCTACATTTACCCGTTTAATAGAGATTGCAAGAAAAAAAGTTGCCGATTTTTTAATAAACGGAAAAAGTTTGCATTTCGAAGGCGGTAATATTCATTTCAAAAAAAATATCTTAAAATGTGAAACTTGCGGGTATTCTTTTCATATCAGTTTCAACAGAGAATTAAAACATTGTCCGCATTGCGGTTCTGAAAAATTAATAAACCTCGCAGGCGGCTTCGGTCACGGAAGATGTTGTGTTGATTAAGCTATTTTTTCTTTATATATATTTCTTTTTCTATGCGAGCAACAATTTCGTTATCTGCATTTGTAATTTTTGTTTTAAAGAAGTAGGTATTTTTTCCTTTTTGGTCAACATCTTTTTTCAGTTTTTCGAGTTCATCCTTTTTAATTTCAAAAATAACCTTAACGGTTCCTTTTCCCGGTTTCACAAATTCAATTTTTGCCGATTTATCCCATACGATGTATCCGCTTCCGAAATAATTCAGTATAATGAAAACAAAAAACGGATCGCTCATAGCATATAATGAACCCCCGAAATGTGTTCCGTAGATATTCTTATTGTACCAACGCAATTTCATTTGAACCTCAAAACGAGTAAAATCTTCATTTACTTTTTTGAGTTTTATTCCCGCACCCAAATACGGCGGATATAATGATACCCGCCTAATCAGTTTTCGCATTTGTATTTCTGTCATCGTTTTTGTATTTCTGCCAAAGCAAATTCACGTCCTTTTTCCAATGCTGCAATATTTTTATCAACAACATCCTGTCCTTTATTTTCGAATATGCTTTGCAAAGATTTTTTTAAACTTTCAAAATTAATTTCCAGAAAAGGAGTTGCAGCACCGAGCATTACAATATTCGAAGAACGTAATGATTTTAATTCAGCAGCAATTTCATCTGCATTTACGATAATATGATTTTTTATTTTTCTTATTTCCTTATAAATATCTTCAATATCCGGATAAACAGCAATATTTTTAAACGGTTTTGAATTTGTAATAAGCCAGCCGTCCGGTTTCAAATATGAAATAAATCGCAGGGATTCCATAGGTTCTACAGAAAGAATAACATCTGCTTTGCCTTTTGCAATAAGGTCGGAAGCAATGGGCTTATCCGAAATTCTCATATTTGAAGAAACATCACCGCCTCTTTGGCTCATTCCGTGAACTTCCGATTGTTTCATATTTAAACCTTCCTGAAGTGCTGCCGTGCCGAGTGTTGCTGCTATGGATAAAATGCCTTGTCCGCCGACACCCGATAAAATAATATCTGCTTTCATCTGTTTACTTTTATATTTTTATATATAGTTTTTATTTTCACGCAAAGTTTGCAAAGAGTGCTCGCAAAACTGCTTAAAATTTGTAATATCTTATTTATTAAAAATTTGCTTGTAAATATTGTTTAAATGCCTAATTAAAAATATTTTATTATTCAAGTAATTTTTTCATCTTTCTTATAAGAAGTTTGTAGTTTGTAGGTTTTGTTGTATAATCATCCATCCCGACTTCAAAACAGTGTTTTTTTACTTCGGAAGATGCATTTGCCGTTACAGCAATAATAGGAACATGGGATTCTGTTCCTGTCTCAGCTTCTCTTATTTTTTCCGTAGTTTTAAATCCGTCCATTAAAGGCATTCTGATATCCATAAGAATAATGTCAATTTTTGATTCCGAAAATTTTTCAAGAGCTTCTTTCCCGTTTTCAGCAATAAATATTTTCTTAACAAGCTTTTGAATGTTAAGAGTCATTACTTTGCTGTTTATAACATCATCCTCAACCAAAAGAACACTGGCATCTTTTAAATTAATTTTTTGATGCGTATAAGATCGGATAATATTTGCAGTGTTTATATCTTTACTGTCTTTTTTGGTTTCTGCAGGTGCATTTATAATCTTAAATTTGAAAAGTGTCGTAAACGTTTCATAGTTTTTTTGAATTGTTAAACTCCCGTTTAAAGATTCTGCTGTTTGGTTTATTATTTTCAAGTCTTTTAAATCTCTCAATAAATTAGAAGTATCAATATTTTTCGGAAAAATCAGATTTTCTGTTTTACAAGTAATTTTAATGAGGATTGAATTGGTTTCAATTTCTTCAGAAAAAACATCAATTTTCACAGTACTTCCCGTTGAATTATTGTATAAAAAGTCAATTGTTGAAATTAATAGTTGCATACAATTGATTCTGTCGCCGTAGATTTTGTCCGGGATGCTGTTTGATAAAAGAAGATTAAACTTTAATTTAGAATATTTTTCAGTTTGAAATAAAGCAATTACTTTTTTAATCACATTATTGATATTGAAATTTGTTTTATCTCCGCGAATTTGCAATGTGTATTTTTCTGTTTTCTCAGGAATTTTATTCAAGATTGCAGCTAAATTGCTTACTGAAAGTTCTATTTCTTCAATGATATTCTCGTTTATATTTTTTCTTTGATGATTAATAATTCCGGCAATGTTGTTTAAAGGAGTTCTTATTTCATAGGAAAGAGAAGATAGGAATTTATCTTTTCCCGATAATTTATGTTTTGTTTCGATTAATTCTTTTTCCTTTTCATTTATATTTTGTTGTTTTAATCTTAAATAAAATTCTAAAAGAGCATATATCAAAATATAGGCAAATGAATATCTCATTATCGTATCATTCGAATATTTAGTCCAAAATTCAATATTATTAGGAATAAAAAAAACGGCAAAGTTAATTCCTAAAAAAATTAAAGACCAAATATTATAATTACGGTATTTTGTAGTAAACGCAACTAAAACAGGAAATGCTAAGCCCCACATCAGTCCTGATTTATTTCCGGCTCCTATTAAGGCTGTTAAACTGAAAAGAATTAATAAAACACTTATTGTAAGTGCTGAAAACAACTGATAATTATGGCTTATTCGGAATAAGATAAATAGAGATAAAAAGACTGTAAAAAAAACAAATAATACATAGCCTATAGTTGTTTCAAAGAAAAAAATATGTGCAATTGAAAAAATTAAACTAGTTGACAGAGACAGTAACAATACAAAATTCAGTAGTAAAAAATGAATATAGGATTCCGAGTCTCCGTTAGCCATTCTTTTATTTTTAAGCAGTATTATGATTGAATGAAAAAGTCCCAAGATATTTTATTTGGTTTTAAATTTTATGTAAATATACTATAAATAATTTTTTAGTACTAATTTTATTGATGAGAATCCTGAAATCAATGACACTTAATATATAAAAACAATAAAAATCAAAATGTAAGGATATACAAAAGTATTATTTGCATAAACATATTATTTTGTTTGGCTCGCATTAAACTCGTAAAATTTATTCACATAACTTGCAAAGTTTTATTTACACTATTCTTTTACAGTTTATTACACATTGTATTTCATAAAAAAATTAGCTCATTTTTGTAACTTTTACTTTCATTTTATGTTTGCGTTCTAATGTTCTTACACATTCTCTGTGCGGAATAATTACCGACACACCTTCATATTCAATTTCTTCTCTGAGTATTTTTACGGCTTCTTCATGATTTTTTCTTAACGGAATAAATGTGCGAATATGGTCTTCTTCAACACCCAGCCCTTTACAAATTTGATAAAGTATATGTTCTGCATGAGATGCTTGGCCGCCGGTCATTCCTGCTGTATCATTATCTGAAATAATAACTGTAATCGGTGTTTTTTCATAAACACAATCGAGCAATCCGGTCATTCCTGAATGAGTAAATGTAGAATCACCAATAAATGCTACAACATTTTTTAAACCTGCATCAACACCGCCTTTTGCCATAGTTATGGAAGCACCCATATCAACACAAGTATTAATGGATTTCAACGGTGCTAAAGCTGAAAGCGTATAACATCCTATATCTGAAAAAACTTTACCCGGTCCGTAATCTTTCATAACTTCGTTTATTGCAAGAAAAACATCTGTATGCCCGCAACCCGGACATAATGCCGGCGGTCTTCCGGTTAAAATATCGGGAGTATAATTTGTAATCGGTTTTTCTATTCCCAAAGCTACGGCAACAAGATTCGGATTTAATTCGCCGTCACGCGGTAAATCACCTGTTAATCTGCCTTTTACCTTTTTATTTCCGAGAACTCCGGTAAGTTTATTTTCAATAAACGGATAACCTTCTTCTAAAACTAAAATAGTTTCGCATTCGTTGTAAAGTTCCGTAATCATATCCGAAGGCAGAGGATATTGGCTTATTTTAACAACAGGATAAGGAACTTTTCCGTCTTCAAAATTTTCAATCAAATAATTATATGCAATTCCTGATGCAATAATACCGAGAGATTTATTATCACCGCGTATGTATTTATTAAATTCGGAATGTTCTGATTCATTTTCGAGACGAGCTTGATTTCCTAATAATATACGATAATTTTTCTTAGCGATAGAAGGTAAAAGAACAAATTGTCTTAAATCTCCGGGAAAACTGTTTTTATTTTCGCTTTTAATGGGTTTCCTTTCAATTCCGGATCTTGAATGTGCTAAACGTGTTGTTATTCGTACTAAAACAGGAACATTAAAGTGTTCCGAAAAATCAAATGCCTCATAAATCATATTATAAGCTTCCTGTTGATTAGACGGTTCAAAAATCGGCATCATAGCAAAATCGCCGAAATAACGAGAATCTTGTTCATTCTGAGAAGAGTGCATACTCGGGTCATCGGCAACAACAATAATTAATCCGCCGTTTACGCCGGTAATTGACGAATTCATAAAAGCATCGGCAGCAACATTCAGTCCTACGTGTTTCATACATACCATCGCACGTTTTCCGGCATACGACATCCCGAGAGCAGATTCCATAGCTGTTTTTTCGTTTGCAGACCATTCGCTGTGAAGTTTTCTTTCTGCGGCAATTTTATTTTTTTGAATATATTCGGTTATTTCTGTTGACGGCGTTCCCGGATAGGCGTAAACACCTGACATGCCGGCATCAATTGCAGCCTGTGCTATTGCTTCGTCACCTAATAAAAGTAATTTATCCATTATCCTATAAGTTTTAATGTTTGAGAAATGTATCTTGGTTTTTCCGCAAATATAGAAAATATTGTTTTATTTCTTTTATGTTATAAAAATGTGTGCCGAAAATTTTTTATTCGGCAAATGAATTGTTCTTTTGCTGTGCAGTAAATTGTTAATTTCTGTTATTTAACATTTTTTTGGTTTTATGAATAATTCAGTAATAAAAGATTTAGGGTTAGTTTCATATAATGATGTTTATAAAATTCAAACTGACCTTTTTAATAATTGCCTTAAGAAGAAAAAAAATGAGGAAAAAATATCGGATACAATTATTTTTTGTGAACATCCGCATGTTTATACTATAGGAAAAAGCGGAAACAGGAATAATTTGCTTATTAATGATAAAAAATTAAGAGAAATTAATGCCGAGTTTGTCCCGGTTAACAGAGGAGGAGATATCACTTATCACGGACCGGGACAAATTGTTATGTATCCGATTATAGATTTGGATAATTATAAAATGGGCGTGAAAGATTATATTTATTTTTTGGAATTTCTAATTGTTGATATTTTGAAAGAATACGGAATTACAGGAGAAATAAGCCCGGGAAATATCGGTGTTTGGTTGGATGTCGGAAGAAAAACCGAACGAAAAATATGCTCTATCGGTGTAAAAGTCAGTAAGAAAATTACTATGCACGGTATTGCTTTAAATGTGAATACCGATTTATCGTATTTTAACTTTATTAATCCGTGCGGTTTTACGGAAAAAGGTGTAACTTCAGTGGAAAAAGAACTTTGTCGCGAAACTGATTTAAATAAATTAAAATCAAAAATCGGCAAGGAATTTATATTACGGTTAAAATCAATGAAATAGGATGTTTTTTCAAATAAAATAAATTTCCTGTTATATATTTTTTCAAACGTGATAAATATTACGTTTTTGTATTATAAAATTATATATCTTTGCAATAAATCATTGTTATAAATCAATAATAAAAATGAACAATTTAGTATGTCCTGTATCAACACACAAAATCAATGAAAACGTTAGCAGACTGACTGCAGGTATTATTTTTTCATTAATAATTCTGTTTATTTTAACACAAAATATTTTGTTTCTTGTTTTTGCCTTGTTTGATTTTTCATTCAGGGTATTTGAGAAGATAACTTTCAGTCCGGTTTCGTGGGTTATAAAGAATATTTACAATGCCGCAAATTTACCGAAAAAAATGATTAACAAAGCTCCGAAAATTTTTGCTGCCCGATTAGGCTTCTTTTTATCTGCTGTGTCCTTAATAATATTTTTCTTTTTCCCTGTTACAGCTTCAATTATTGCAGGCGTTTTAGCTGTTTGTATTTTTGCCGATGCCGCTTTTAACTTTTGTATCGGTTGTATAATTTATCACTCTGTGGTTTATCCGTTTTATAAAGATAAATAAAGCCTCTTAAATGTTCGAGAATACCGGTATACGAATTCCGTCATACATTGAAATGCTGTGTATCAGACAGATATAATTTGTTAATCAAATTATAATTCAAAAAAACATTATTTTTCAGTGTATTATCGAAATTTAATTTTCAGTAAAGTTATTTTATATCAATAAGTTCCTAATTGAAAATTGTCTGAATCTTCTTTTATTAATTTTAAATTGAATTGAATTTCAAACATAGATTTAAACTCTGTTCCGACTTCCGTCATTGTTTCGTCATCGGTTTCACAGAACCAATTAACGGTAATATGGCTTTCCCTTTTATTCATTTCAAAAAGGTTAAGTAATTGTCCTATTTGTACGGAAGAGGAAGAATTTAAGTATTCTAAATAAAATATAATTTCGGTATTTTCATTCGGAGTTTTAAAATATCCCGTAAACCAATCAAGAATAGGTTTCTAAAAATCTTCAGCATTTTCCACCGCAGATTTACCTGATATTTCAAATATTTTATTATCTTTATCTAATATTACTCTCGGGCTGAGTTGGGTTTTCGGAATTTTAATATTTCTCATTTTATTTGGTTAAAGTATTTGTATTAAATAATTTAAAATGTAAACGTACAAAAAAAATAAATATTACAAAAGATAATAACTTGTTTTTTTTGAGTAATTTAAAATATAAAAATATCAGAAAATTCTTTGTTAACTTCAATAACATTAAAATTGAATTTATAAATATTTTAATATTCCCTTAAGGTATTTTTCCTTACGTATTACCCTGAAAGTAAAAGAACCTTTTTATGTATTTAAGTAGGGCTTGCTGAAAAACACTAAATATATTGTAATTCAACACTTTATACTTGTATTTTTGCGATAAAGTGCAAGGTTTTTGAATGAAACATCTTGAAATCCTTGCACTTTTTTTGATAAAACTATCAAATTTTTGCTGCTCAGCTGCACAT
>JAJRUH010000134.1 GCA_024277895.1 Bacteroidota bacterium
GTTACGAAAATCCGGATATTGAAGCTGCAAATATTTATAAATCTGCCGTTTCCGGGGGAAACCCCGTGCGTTTAACAAATTTTGAAGCTTACGATGGTGCTCCCTCCGTTTCGCCCGACGGGAAAAAGTTGATATTTGAATCTGCACCTTATGAAGACCCGAATAAAAGTGACGGAACTTCGCTTTGGATTATAAATTTGAAATAATGATACTTTCGTAAAATATCCCTTGCCTGTCAGAGAGCAACCCCGAGTTTTATGCTGCAATTATTGATGCTCTTCTGATTATTGTATTTCAAACAGGAAATCACGAAAGACTTATGAATATCTCGTAAAAATATTTTTTCCTGTTATTACCGGAGTTTCATCGTCAGAACAGAAACTCCTCCCCTTTTAAAGAATAACCTGTTTATCGTTTTTTGTAAGTAGGGTTTGCTAAAAAACACTAAATATATTGTAATTCAACACTTTATACTTGTGTTTTTGCGATAAAGTGCAAGGTTTTTGAATAAAACATCTTGAAACCCTTGCACTTATTTTGATAAAACTACCAAATTTTTGCTGCTCAACTGCACATCTGAGCTTTTCAGCAAGCCCTAAGTAAGTAAAATTATGTTTAAGAACAAAATATCAGCGTTGAAAATACAGACAGAAACACACAATTTAATATGTCCGGTATGATACCTTAAATATTTTTTTATAAAAAAGTTGTAAAAAGCCATTGATTATTAAAAAATAGCATTAATTTCGCAAATTATATAATTTAATTTACAACAATGAATAAAGGAACAGTAAAATTTTTTAACGACACCAAAGGATTTGGTTTTGTAACAGACGAAGAAACACAAAAAGAATATTTTGTACACGTTTCAGGTTTAATTGACGAAATTCGTGAAGGCGATGCAGTTGAATATGACCTTCAAGAAGGAAGAAAAGGACTTAACGCAGTAAATGTTAAAGTTATTTAATATATACGCAGATCTTTTTAAAGCCTGTCATTTTTGACAGGCTTTTTATTTAGGTATTTCCCTTCTTTTTTTGTCTTTCTCCTATTCCTATACGTTTTAAAACAGTTATTTTTTTCTCATCCGTAAAATCAGTCCAACTCACAATTTCAAACATACTGCGATTGCATGAAACACAAATTTTATTTTCATCATATTTACAATCTCCCGTACAAGGGTTTTTTATTGTATTTTCTTCATTCATTATATTCAAAATTTAACAAGCAAACAAATCCGTAATTTGATTTTTATATTTCAGTACTTTTTTTTAACGGCAATATTATAAGAAATTCCTCATTCAAAAAATTCAAATCACTTAAATAATGAAATTTTAAAACAAAAGATGTATGTTTGATTATTTGAATTTTAAAACATATTTCCTACTTTTATAAAAGATATAATTAAAACGGAACATAAAAAAGATGTTCATAATAATATTTTTAATCAATAAAACAAGAAACAAAGAAAGATACTGCGTACACACTACCGGTTAAACTAAATATAAAACAATATAATAAGCTGCATAAATTACTGCTGAATTCACTATATGGATTTAAAAAGAACAGAACAGGAATTAAGAAAAAGATTGAGCTATCCGTATCGATGGGGCAGACAGCAATCCGATTCTTGGGATAAAAAAACCAATTTTATATATAAAACTTATAGTTTTGAAACTTTATTAAACAAGATTAACAATTTTGATCAAACTTTGAGAAATTATGCAATGAACAGGTGGTATAATTTTTGGTCAGCAATGGCTGTTGAAAATATTTTTACATCGCATAATAATGTTTCTCCGAATATCAATTCATATGACAAACTTGTTGACTTTTCTGTAAACGAAATACCTTTTGATCATAAAACCTCTGTATTTCCCCGAGGATTCAACAAATCAATTCAATATGCCGTTGACAATAAGAAAAAATTAATTCAATGGTTGTATGATAATCAAAGTCAGCAAGGCAGAAAACATTTCGGGAACAGATTATTTATAATTTTATATGACAAGGACAATAATCATTGGAAAATGAAATGTGAAATTATGCTGTTAAAATCCGAAATTGATAAATATGTTCGAGATTTCAGTAAAAATAATTTATGTACGTTTGATTTTGGTAAAGGCACCGTATATGCAGATATAATATGGCTTATAAACAAGTAAATTATGAATTATATCGGTTCAAAATATAAATTATCAAACTTCATTAAATCAGCTGTTCACTCCGTTGTCGGAACAGATTTATCTGATAAAATTTTTTGTGATATTTTTGCCGGTACAGGAATTGTCGGCAGACTTTTTAAAAATGAAGTCAAAAAAGTAATTGCCAATGATATTGAATTCTACAGTTATGTGTTAAACAAAAATTATATCGGAAATTGTAAACCCATAAAAAATAAAGAGCAATATATTGATGAATTAAACAATGTAACTCCTGCAGAAGGATTCATTTATAAAAATTATTGTTTGGGAAGCGGCAGCGGAAGGCAATATTTTTCTGACAAAAACGGAAAAAAAATAGATGCAATAAGGCAAGAAATCGAAAATCGAAAGGAAGAAGAAACAATAAATAACAATCTTTATTATTTTTTATTAGCAAGTTTACTGGAAAATGCCGATAAAGTAGCCAATACTGCTTCTGTTTACGGAGCATTTTTAAAACACTTAAAAAAAACGGCTCAAAAAGAATTAATTTTAAAACCGGCAAATTTCACCGCAACCGGAAATGAGCATCAAGTTTTTAATGCCGACAGTAACACGTTAATAAAACAAATTGAGGGAGATATTTTATATTTAGATCCTCCGTATAATGCACGCCAATACGGAGCTAATTACCATTTATTAAATACACTTGCTAAATATGACCGATTTGTTCCGAAAGGGAAAACAGGCTTAAGAGAATACCGTAAATCACAATATTGCAGTAAATTGTCGGTTAATAAAAGTTTTGAAGAATTGATAAAAAATGCACATTTTAAATACATTTTCCTGAGTTATAATAATGAAGGTTTAATGTCGGTTGATAATGTAAAAACTATTATGTCAAAGTACGGTAAATACGATTTAATTTCAACAAACTATCAAAGATTCAGAGCAGATAAAGAAAAAAACAGAAATCATAAAGCAAATAAAACAGAAGAATATCTGCATATATTAGAAAAAAATTAACTAAACACAACCGCATAGACAGCTTGCGGCTGTCTCGATTTATTTGCAGAGACACGTGCAACGGAGACACGTGCAACGGAGACACGTGCAACGGAGACACGTGCAACGTGTCTCTACAGCTGCTAAAAGGTTAGGACAAAGACAACAGCAATTACCGCAGTTTATTTGAAATTGAAGAATATCATTTATTTCTGTTAAATAAATTGTTATTTTTGCAAAAATCAACATATTCAAATGAATGATACCGTAGCATTTTTAAAAAAACAAATCGGAAAAGAAATTAAACAATCGCCTTCGCCTGCAGGCATGTGGCTGAAACCTGTTTTGTCAGATGTTAAAGAAGGTTATTTAAAGGCGGAATTTACGGTAAGACCCGAAATGACAAATCCTGCCGGAATGTTGCACGGCGGAATGATTTCTTTGATTTCCGATGAAATAATCGGAGTAACCATTGCTACTTTAGAATTGCCGGATTTCTTTCCGAGTGTGAATTTGTACACAGATTTTTTAAATTCTGCAAAACTCGGTGAGAAAATTACGGCAGAAGCAAAGATTATCAGAAAAGGTAAAAATATTATAAATACCGAATGCAAAATTTATAATTCCGAAAATAAATTAATTGCCAAATCTCAATCAAATAATATCAAAGCAAACAATAAGAAATAATGTTTAAGTGTATCAGGAGATATAAAAGTAAATCCGGAAACGTTCGCTATCCTTGAAATTTGTTTGACATTCATAATTCATAACTCATAATTCCAAATTCACAATTCAAAAAAATGACATATATTATAAAAGGTTCGGGTTTAACAATTAACGATGTTGTAAACGTTGCCCGTAATAACGAAAAAACAGAACTTCATCCTAAAGCTTTGGAACGCATTAAAGTTTGCAGAGCCATGGTTGAGAAAAAAGTTAAAGCACATGAAATAATGTACGGTGTTAATACAGGTATCGGGGAATTTTCCGAAACTGTATTAAATGACGATCAAGTAAAAGATTTTCAGAAATATCTGATTTATAATCATTCGGCAGGTATCGGAGACCCTATGCCTTTGGAGTATGTTCGTGCGGCAATGCTCGGAAGAATTAATGTGCATGCACATGGGAATTCAGGTATTCGTCCTGAAATTACCCTGACTTTGGTTGAAATGCTGAATAAAGGTTTAACGCCTTATGTTTGCCAAAAAGGTTCGGTAGGTGCATCGGGCGATTTGGCTCCTATGTCGCAAATTGCTTTATTACTAATGGGTGAAGGCGAAGCATATTATAAAGGAGAATTAATGTCGGGTAAAGAAGCTATGGACAAAGCCGGCATTAAAATTCCGGGTTTGCAGGCACGCGACGGTTTAGGAACAATTAACGGCTCAAATGTTTTAACAGCAATGAGTGCTATCTTTTTGTATGATGCAAATAACTGGCTGAAACAAGCTGAAATTGCTGCTGCTATGTCTTTGGAAGCTCTGAAAGCAAATATGGGACCTTACACGGCAAAATTGCATGAAGTAAGAGGATTTAAAGGTGCTGTAAGAAGTGCAAAATCAATTAATAAATTAGTAACGGGAGGTGATTTAAAAGAAGAAAAAGTTGCTCATAAAGTACAGGATGCTTACTCTATGCGTTCTACTCCCCAAGTTATAGGTGCGGCACATGATGCTTTGGCTTATGCACGTTCACAGGTAGAAATCGAACTTAACGGAGTCGGAGATAATCCTATTTTCTTTCCTGAAGAAAATATGCAACTTTCCGGAGCAAATTTTCAGGGTACGCCTGTATCTCTTCCTATGGACATGGCCGGTATTGCAATAACAATGGTTTCGGTACTTTCAGAAAGAAGAATGAATCGATTAAATAATCCTGCATTAAGTGCCGGTTTGCCTGCATTTTTAACTAAAGGTGCCGGTATGTTCTCAGGTTTAATGCTCAGTCAATATACAGCGGATATGCAAATTACCGAACAACGTATATTATCGGCTCCGGCAAGTATTCTGTCAATTCCGGCAGCTGCCGACCAAGAAGATTTTGTTTCGATGGGTATGAATACAGCAATTAAAAACTTTCAAATTTTGGATAATGCATACGGTATTCTCGGTATTGAATTTATGGCTGCTGCTCAGGCACTTGACTTCAGAGAATATAAATTCGGGAAAGGCGTAACAAAAGCCAAAGAAATTATTCGTAAACATGTTAGTTTTCTGGAAATAGACCGACCTTTATATAAAGATCACACTGCAATGAAAGAACTTGTTAAATCTTGTGAAATTTTAAATGAAGTTATTAAAGAAGTAGGTGAATTAGAATAATATAAATTTAATAATATTTATATTTGGAGAGACGTCAAAAAGGCGTCTCTTTTTTAATTCCGAGCATTTCCGTACAACTTTGACCAAAGTAATTTTACAAAATAAAATCAGAATTTTATTCAAAATTATTTTTTTCTGACATAATTTCGAACAATTTGCCTTGAGAGCTTGTCAACTTCGCGATTATAATTTCGAATATCTGTTTTTTTTAAATGTGCTTTAACTTTTATAAACTGAACATTCATTGTTTCTGTATAACGAATTAGTTGTTCAACTAAATCTATGTTTTGAATCGGGTTTCCTTTTTTCGTAATAAAATCGGCAGCTTTTAATTTTTCTTTACGTTCCTGTATTCCTACAACATATTGGCTGTCTGATTTTATAATAATTTTATGACCGGTAAATTTATGATTTTCAATATATTCAAAAGCTTTAATTACGGATAGTAATTCCATTCGATTATGCGTAGTTTCTGTTTTTTGACCTGATAATACGATTTCTTCATCACCGATTAACAGAATTGCAGCCCAAGCACCGATTTTGTGTTGAGTATGACAACTTCCGTCGGTATATATTGTAATATTGTTCAATTTAATATATTTTAAATTAATAACCGGACAATAAAAATATCTTTACAGTTAAAAAATAGGTCAATCTCTATTTCCGAATAATCTTGTTCTCCGTCAAATATCCGCCTTCGTTGCCGCCTTCCGGGCCTAATTCAATAACATAATCGGCATGGCGAATTATGTCTTGATTATGTTCGATGAGTATAACTGTATGTCCGTTTTCGCACATTTTATTCAGTAATTTTAAAAGTGTTTCAATGTCGTTGAAATGCAAACCGGTTGATGGTTCGTCAAGTAAATACAAATTTTTACCTTTTTGTTTCATTAATAATGACGAAACCAATTTAATACGTTGCAATTCTCCGCCCGAAAAAGTGTTAAGTCTTTGCCCGAGAGTTAAATAATTAAGCCCGATTTGCATAAGTGTTTCAAAATACGGCAAAAGTTTTTTATTTTTCGAAAAGAAATTCTTTGCTTCTTCCGCAGTAAGTTGAAGAACTTCGTAAATTGATTTTCCGTTAAACTTTACTTCTAAAATATGTTTTTTATAGGCTTTTCCTTTGCAATCTTCGCATTCGGAATAAACATCGGGCAAAAAATCCATAGCAATTTTTATTATCCCGCTGCCTTTACACGTTTCACATCTTCCGCCTTTTGTGTTAAATGAAAAATCGGATTTTTTAAGACCTTGTTTTTTTGCAGTTTCCGTTTCGGCAAATAACGTTTTGATAATATCAAAAAAACCGAGATATGTGGCGATATTGCTTGCGGAACTTTTTCCCGGAAGGGATTGATTGACATGAATTATTTTATCGAAATTCTCAAAACCCGAAATATTTTTGCAGTTTACGGCTCGTTTTTCTTTTGCAGATTTAAATAACACATCAAACAAAAGAACGGATTTTCCGCTGCCTGAAACACCGGTAAGAGCCGTAATTCCGCCGGAAGGAAAATGAATATTAATGTTTTTCAAATTATATGCATGTGCTTTTTCGATGGTAATGCCTTTACTCAAAATTCTTTTTTTAAATTTTAAGTTAACGGGATTTTGCAGATATTTTCCTGTTAATGAATTTGGTTCAGATTTAATATCTTGAATGCTTCCTTCGGCAATAATTTTACCGCCGTTTTTTCCGGCACCCGGACCGAGGTCAATAATTTTATCGGCAGAATTGATAATATCAGCATCATGTTCGACAACGACAACGGTATTTCCGGTATCTCTGAGTTTGAATAACAAATTTATAAGCTTTTCGGTATCTTTGTGATGAAGTCCTATGCTCGGTTCGTCCAACACATAGGTAATACCGATTAAACCTGAAACAATTTGTCCGGCAAGTTGCATACGCCGAGCTTCACCGCCCGAAAGCGTGTTGCTTCGTCGATTGACAGTGAGGTATGAAAGCCCGATATCGTTAAGAACTTTGAGACGTTCAAGAATTTCAATACGTATATCATTGACGATTTTAAGTGTACTTTTATTCGATATTATTTTTTCAAGAGAATTAAAAAATTCAATACTTTTTTTAACAGATAAAGTTGAAAGTTCGGCAATGGTTTTACCGGCAAATTTTATTAAAAGTGCTTCTTTTTTTAGGCGAGTCCCGTTACATTCTTCACATTGTTCCTGTTTCATAATCGGCAACATTTCATTACCTCGTTTGTCGGCATGTTTTCTTTCAAATTCTTCATTAACAAGAGCCGTAAAACCTGTCCACTTCGTTGTAAACTTATGTGAACCTCTGACATTTTTTCGTTTGTATTCCCAATTTACATTATAAATTTGCTCACCTGTTCCGAACATTGCAATATTCTGTGCTTCAGCACTTAACTGATTCCACGGAAGTGAAAAATCAATTAAATATTGTTTGCCGACTTCTCTTAAAGTCGCAACATATTGCCCGTAAAAGTCGCCGTAGAATTTACCGGTTTTATGTCCGTTCATTGCACCGTTTTCGAGAGAAAGTTCCGGATTTGAAACTAATTTACTTACATCGCATACAATTTTATAACCCAAACCTTTGCACTGCGGACAGGCACCGTGTTCGTTATTAAATGAAAATAAAGAACTTATAATTGTTTCATGATTTTGATAATTACAGGTTTCACATTTACCGTTTATAAGTTTATGATTGCAGTAAGGGCAAAACGCTGTTCCTGCTCTTGAAAAAAGTAATCGGTAATAATCATAAATTTCGGTATGAGTTCCGAGAGTTGATCGCGGATTTTGTGTTTTAGAAGTTTGATTAACGGCAATTGCGGGTGTTATTCCTTTGGCATCTTCAAAACGAGTATCTCCTTTTTGTTTTATGAATGTTCGTAAATAATTTGAAAGACTTTCCGAATAACGTTTCTGACCTTCCGCAAAGATGGTATCAAAAGCCAAAGATGATTTCCCGCTGCCGGATACACCTGTTATTACCGTTAATTTATTTATGGGAATCGAAACATCAATATTTTTCAGATTATGTGTTGAAACGCCTTTAAATTCTATTGGTTTTGCCGTATTTAAATGAACTGTTTTTTTAAGTTTGTAATGTTTGCCCTCAAAAACTTGCTTTAATTCTTTTCCGATAATTGAGTTTTTATTTTCGGAGAGTTCTTCAGGTGTTCCTGCGGCAATAATATTACCGCCTTTTGTTCCGCTTTCCGGTCCTAAATCAATCACATAATCAGCCGATTTAATAATGTCGGTATGATGTTCGATAATGATAACCGTATTATTAGCATCAACTAATTTTTGCAACGATTTCAACAGAATTTCAATATCGTAAAAATGCAATCCGGTTGTGGGCTCATCAAGAATATAAAGTGTGTGTCCCTGTGCTTTTTTACTTAATTCAGCTGCTAATTTAATACGTTGTGCTTCACCCCCCGACAGTGTTGTTGCCGGTTGACCAAGGGTAATATAACCCAAACCCAATGTTCGCAGAGTTGATAAATACTGCATTAATTTGGGCTTATCCTGAAAGAAAATACAGGCATCATCAATGCTCATTTCCAGAACATCATATATGTTTCTTTTTTCAAAACGATTGTTTTGACTGTTTACTCTAAAACCTTCATATTTTACGGAAAGTGTTTCGGGATTAAAACGTTTTCCGCTGCATTCACTACAAACAACATCAACATTTCCCATAAAGTGCATCCCTATTTGTACCACACCGGCACCTTGACAAGTTTCACATCTTCCGCCTTTGTTATTGAAAGAAAAGCGTCCTTTTTTCCATTTTTTTTCTTTGGCTTCCGGTAAATCGGCAAATAAATCACGAATATGGTCGAATAATTTTGTGTAGGTTGCCGGATTGCTTCGCGGGGTTCTTCCTATGGGCGATCGGTCAATTTCAATAACTTTTGAAATATGTTCAATACCTTGAATCTCTTTATGTTTCCCTATTGTCAGATTTGTTGTTTTATGTAATACGTTTTTTAGCTTGTTTGCCAAAATATCATGTACCAAACTTGATTTTCCGGCACCCGAAACTCCGGTTACAACATTTAAAATACCAAGCGGAAATTGCACATCAATATTTTTTAAATTATTATGCGTTGCTCCGATTATTTTAATGTATTTTCCGTTTCCGATTCGTCTTTGCAAAGGAATTTTAATTTGCCGTTTCCCGGAAAGGTAATTGTGCGTGATACTGTTTTCGATATTTTCGTTTAGAAACTTTTGTTTACTTCCGGAAAAGAGTAATTCTCCGCCGTTTACTCCTGCCAAAGGTCCGATATCAATAATATTATCGGCATTTCTGATTGTTTCTTCATCGTGTTCAACAATCAAAACCGTGTTACCGTTGTTTACGAGTTCTTGAAGTATTGATAATATTTTTTTATTATCTTTCGGATGCAAACCCACGGAAGGTTCATCAAGAACAAATAAAACGCCTCTGAGTTGTGCGGCAACTTGATTCGCCAGTCTTATTCGTTGTGTTTCACCGCCGGAGAGTGTAGTTGATTGTCGGGATAATGTTAAATAACCCAATCCTAAACGAATTAACAAATCGGTACGTTTTAACAGTTCATCGCGAACAGGATTTGCAACAGTTTCTTCAGCAGAATTAAATTGTATTGTTTTGAAATAATCTTGCATTTCATCAATACTCATTTCGGCAAATTCAGAAATATTTTTGCCTTTGAAATATACGGACAATGCATCATTATTCAATCGCTTTCCTTTACAGGCGGAACATTTTTTGCTTGCCGTAAAACGCAGAATATTTTTATTCCGGTCTCTTTTCAGGATTTCTTCCATAATCGGAATAATGCCTCTGTAATAACCTTCTTCGCGTGGTTTTGCCGTGATACCGCTCCATTTCATTCGAGATTCCAGAGTGTGTTTTCCGAAAGGAATTTTAATAATATCCGAACCGTATACAATAACTTCCTTTTGATCTTCTGTCATATCCTTCCAAGGAATATCGACATTGAAACCATGAGCATTGCAAACTTGATTTAAAACATCCGTTGTAACTTGCGAATAAACGATATAACCACTTGGTGTTGTGATTACTAATGCACCTTCGCGTATGGTTTTATTGTCGTCATCAACTAATTTGTCGGGGTCAATTTTATCTTCCACACCAAGACCTTTGCAATTGGGACAAGCACCGTAGAGTGAATTAAATGAAAATAACCGACGTTCGATTTTAGTATCAATCGGATGCTCAGGTTTGCCGGTACGAGCAAAAAGTAAACGCAGATAGTCATATAATTCGGACATCGTGCCGACTGTAGAACGCGGATTGCGAATAAGGGTCTTTTGGTCGACAGAAACGGTCGGAGGCAAACCTGTAATTTTTGTTACTTCCGGTCGTATAAATCTTTTTAAATATTGGCGTGTATGTGTTGAAAATGATTCGAGATAGCGTCTTTGTCCTTCGTTGCAAATGATATCGTAAGCTAATGATGATTTTCCGGAACCGGAAACACCGGTAACTACCGAAATTTTATTGAGCTCAATTTCAACATCAATATTTTTGAGATTATGCTCCGATGCTCCGATTATTTTTATTTTGTTGTTCAATATTTTGTTTTTTGTAAAATATTATTTCTGTATTGTTTTTTTAAGTTATCAGGTAAACTTCGGCAAATTTAAAAGTTAATAAAAACCGGTTAAATAAATAAACAATTTTTATCATTAATTCAATAATACAAAAATTAAAGAGCAATAAAATTATTGAATTGCTTTTCTTGCTTTTAATATATATTTTGCTGTATCCAAAGGACTTATGCCTTTATATTTCCTAATTACACCCTGTTCATCGGTACAAGTCTCGTAAGAATGAAATTTTGTTGATATTTTGGCTTTACCGCCGGAGCGAGAACTTAATTTTACCGGATAATCCGAAGAAGTAGCCAAAGGCATAGTTCCCGTCAAAATAAATCTCCCGTTTTCAATTTCCGGTGAATTAAAATTGCCTCGCATTTTTGTAATATCACTTGCAACTTTTCCGAGTAAATCTTCAGGTGCCGAAATTTTGAATGAAAGAATCGGTTCGAGCAGTGTTGTTCCGGTATTTTTTAATCCGTTCATAATTCCCATAGGAGTTGCAACTGCGAAATCTCCGGCATTAGAATGCACCTGATGATCTTCGCCTTCTGTTAAAGTAATTTTAATATCAGTAACTTCCCAACCTTTTATTCCTTGTTTTAATGCTTCGGGAACGGTTCTTTCAACTTCGTTTTGGTATTTTTGCTGAACATCATCTGTGCTGATTGCCGAACGATATTCAATTCCGCTGCCTCGTTCTGCAGGATCAATCTTAAATTTAAGAATTGCCCAACAAGGCTTCGGCATCCAATATTTCACAAATCCTTCTCCGATTTTTGACGGTGTTTCTTTGTAAATAACAGTCGGATTCTCAAATTTAGCTTTTATGTTGAAACGATCTTCCAAGATGCTTTTAAGAACTTCCGTTTGAATCTGTCCCATTATTTTTATATGTAATTCTTTTTCAGTATTCAGCCTGACAAAATTTAAACTCGGGTCTTCTTTTGAAAGTTTCTGCAAAGCATAAGCCAATTCAGCGTAATCTTTTTCATTTTCGGCTTTTACCTGAACAGTTAACAACGGAGTTTTTAAACTTATTTTTTCGGGAACGACTTCGGAAGGTTCTCCGAGAATATCTCCTGCTTCAACATCTTCCATACCGCATAAGCCTACGACATCTCCGGCACTCGAAATTCCGATATCTTTAAAAGAGTTTGTAAAAATTCTCCTTACCTGAGTAATTTTATGTTCAGTTTTTTTAGAATAATTATATATTAAATCTCTGTTTTTTATGCTGCCGCTGAAAATTTTTGTATCTGCAATTCTGCCCATTATTTTGTCATGTGAGATACCGAAAACTAAAGCAGATAATTTTTTCTCATTATTGCCTTTGAATGCAGGAAAGTAATTTACGGTTGCATCCAATAATTCGGTTATCCCGACTGAATTTTTTGCCGAGCCGATAAGTACCGGACAGATACAGTTTTTTTTAACTGCCTGTTTCAGAGCATTATCAGCCTTATTAAAGCCAATATTTTTTCCGTCTATGAAATCTTCAAGTATGTCATCATTACATTCGGCAAGTTTTTCAAGAGTTTCTTCATTTAAATAATCGGAATTCCAAACAGACTGTATTGTTGCATTATTATTTTCTTCGTTAAGTACTTTTTGTAAAACAGCCGGAGACAGTTTGAGTTCTTTTTCAATTTCGTTGATAACGGAAAGATAATCGGAACCGATTCGGTCAATTTTATTAATAAAAATAATAACCGGAATGTGTCTTTGTTTTAATCCTTCCCAAATAGTTTCAGTATGTGCCTGAACGCCTTCAACAGCTGAAATAACAAGTATTGCCGAATCAATTATTCTCATACTTCGTTCAATATCTGCCGTAAAATCAACGTGCCCGGGTGTATCAATCAAATTTATTTGCGTATTTTGATATTCCAAACTTGTGTAGGATGATTTTACTGAGATTCCGCGTGCCTTTTCAACAGTAAGAAAATCACTTTGTGTTGTTCCTTTATCAACACTTCCGATAGTTTTTGTATTCCCGCAGATAAACAGAAAATTCTCCGTAAGGGTTGTTTTTCCGGCATCGACATGAGCGAAGATTCCGAAATTTATAATTGGTTTGTTCATTATTAATTAAATGTCGGGCAAACTTAAAAATTAGTCTTTGAATATAAAAATTGTTTGAAAGATATATTTATTTGTTTGCCTGACAGTTTCAAACGATAAGACAGAAAATAGAATTACTGAAAACCGGAAAGCCAAGAAATATAATCAGTATGAGAAGTCATTGGTTTTTATATTTATTTTTCATATATTATTATAAGCAAGAATAGTTTAGTAACCATTTTATACTGATAATAATTGATTTTTACAGGACAGAAATAATATTCTTTTTGTTAAAAGAATAAAAAATTGTAACATTGCAAAATAATACAACAAGGTAGCATATATGAAATTGTCAAAAACATCCGAATATGCAATAAGAATACTGAGTTATATGGCTCGTGATACCGAAAAGAAATACTCTGCTAAGAATTTAGTCGAGAAACTTCATATTTCTGATAAATATTTGCGACGATTAATGACAGACTTATCAAAAGCCGAATTAATATACAGCAAACAAGGCAGAAACGGCGGTTACTTTTTTGCAAAAAGTACAAATGAAATAACTGTTGCTCAAATAATTGACACAGTTGAAGGAATGGATAAATACACCGGATGTATTATGGGATTTGATGAATGCAGTGATAAAAATCCTTGTGTTATGCACTTAGTTTGGGTAAAAACAAGGAACACATTACTAAAAACTTTTGAAACAACAACACTTGCTAAATTGGCAAAAGCTGAAACAATAAAACATTAATTTTTTTATCATTAGATACTACAACAGTGTGGTATAATGATTATTTATTTATTTCATAACTAAAAAAAAGAACAATGAAACAAAGTTTACTTGACAGGTTTATGAGCAAAAAAGGCTTATATACCGGATTTTGGGTAATTGCCATTTTTATGGTAACTATTTTGATTTATTACACGGCAACTTTGCAAAAAGAGGTACCGCCGATACCGAAAACCGTTAAATCGGCATCGGGAGAAGTACTTTATACTTATGATGATGTTGTTACCGGTAAAGGTTATTTTCAAGAATTTGACCTTATGGATTGGGGAACAATGCTTGGTATGGGTGCTTATGCAGGACCTGATTTTACAACAGATTTTTTTCATCATCGTGCAGAATTTCTTTACGATTTTTATGCAAAAGAAATGTTCGGAAAGTCGAATGCAGACATAACGGAAATTGAAAGGGGTTCTGTAAAAGAACGTGTAAAACAGGATTTTCACAGACAAACAAGTTTGGAAGAAAAAGGTGTAACTTACACCGATGCTTCAGCGGCAGCATATAAAAATAATGTTAAACTTTTAACGAAGATGCTTGTTAAAGGCGACCCGGAAAGATTATTTAAAGGGGGTATAATAAGACCGGAAGAAGCAATAAAAATTGCAGCTTTTGTAGATTGGTCACAATTGGTAGCATCTTCTTATCGCCCGGGGACAAAAAGAACCTGGTCGAATAACTGGCCGCACGAACCTCTTGTAGATCAGGATGTTCTTGTTGATTATCATTTTGTTTCGCTTTGGGAATTTTTGATTCTTTGGACATTAACCATTATCGTAATTTTTCTTTCTTATGAATTTTTATTCAAAAAAGGAAAAAATGAGGAATTAGAACCGGAATTAAAAATTACTAAACTTTTTAAATCACAAAAGAAACTGTTAAAATATGTTCCTATTGTTTCTCTTTTGTTTGTCGTTCAATTATTTCTTGGTGCCTATTTAGCACATATTTATACCGAACCGACTAAAGATTTTATTTTTTCGCAATCAATTTTACCGTTTAATGTGATTCGTTCAATGCACACACAAATTGCAATACTCTGGGTTGCAGTTGGTTGGCTTGTCGGAGGTTTGTTAATTGCACCTTGGATAGCAAATAAAGATCACAAATTCCCATGGTTAGTTGACGTACTTTGGATTGCCTTGTTGACTGTGGCAGTAGGAAGTATTTACGGCTTGTATATGGGTGCAACCGGACATATGAGAGAAACTTGGTTTTGGTTCGGAAATGAAGGAAGGGAACTTATCAATCTGGGACGTTTTTGGGACATAGGACTGGTTTTGGGATTAGTATTTTGGTTCTTGTTAGTATTCTCACTTATAAGAAAAGCCGGAAAAAACAATCCGCTTGTAGGAACAATTATATGGTCGGCTTTTGCAATTGCCACATTATACATTGCCGGTATGATGCCTATACAAAAAATAATGCCCAACTTTACGGTTGATGATTATTACAGATGGTGGGTTATTCATCTTTGGGTAGAACTTACATTTGAATTATTTGCTGCCGGAACAATTGCATTCTTTACGGTTTCTCTCGGATTAATTTCAAGAAAAACTGCCGAAAGAACTATGTTTTTTGAATTATTTTTAATTATGATGTCAGGAACTCTCGGAGTAGGACACCACTATTGGTGGCAGGGACTTGACGAATACTGGATTGCCATAGGCGGAATTTTCTCGGCATTAGAACCTTTGCCGCTTGCATTAATGATAATTGAAGCAGCTAAAAATAAACGAGAAAAAGTTCATTCGGGAAAAGGCTTTACATATTCAACCGTATTTATGTGGTTGTCCGGTTCTGCTGTTCTTAATTGGATTGGTGCGGGCTTCTTCGGAATGGTAATTAACACACCCACAATCAGTTATTATTCTCACGGAACTTATTTAATTATGCCTCACGGACACATAGCATTACTCGGTGCCTTCGGTTACATTTCCATTGCTTTTCTGTATATGACATCTCGAACCAATTCACTTGCAAAAGGGTTGGTATGGAATCCGAAAATAAGCAGAATAGCGTTTTGGTCATTGACCATAGGTGTATTATTATTTGCTTTGCCGACATTATTAATCGGTATTGAACAAACGAAAATGGCACAAGAAATGGGTTATTATTATGTAAGAACACGTGCAGCTGTTGAAGGAATGAAAGGGTGGATGTGGTTCAGGATTTTACCTGACAGTTTGATGCTTATCGGAGGTATTTTAATATTCTATGATTTGACTAAGAAAACATTTTTTGCCAAAAAAGCGGTTGAAAAACAGTAAACAATAAACATTCCTATATTTATTAAAAAGAGCAAGATTCGATAATATCTTGCTCTTTTTTTATAAAATTAACCGGAATTTATTTTTCGAAATCAGAATATTTCATAAACTGAACACGATAAAAAGCAGAGGGATTATCTGACTTTTTCAAACTTAATTTTCCTTTAAAGTCACTAATGCTGTTATAATTGTGTTTTTTCATATAATTTTCTAATTCAACAAGCATACTCTTAATTTTTCCCGGACCGTGTTGGTAAATTGTTGTTACAATTTCAGTTGCATCAGCACCTGCCAATAACATTTTAATTACATCAGCTCCGGAATGTATGCCTGTAGAAGCTGCAATATCCGAATGAAGATGTCCGTGCGTCATAGCAATCCAACGCAAAGGAATGTGCATCTCAAATTTTGAACTGTAAATATGTCCTGCAAAAAGTTTTTCATTATCTATATCAAAATCAGGGCTGTAAAAACGATTAAATAAAACCAGTGCGTCAACTTTCTCGGAAAGACGTTCAATAAATCTTCCCAGATTTGCAAAGTAATGACTCATTTTCAAAGAAACGGGGATTTTTACTTGTGATTTTACTTTTTCAATAATATCAAAATAAATTTTCTCATTATCAGTTCCGGTTTTATCCCTCATATACGGCATCATAAAAATGTTAAGTTCAAGTGCATCGGCACCGGCTTCTTCAATTTTTTTTGTAAAATATGTCCATTCGTGCGAACTTGTACAATTTATACTTGCAATAACCGGAATATCAACAGCTTTTTTGGTATCTTTTATAAGCTCAATGTATTTCTGAACGTTATTTTGTTTAATTTTATAATCGTAATAGTCAAGATATTTCAGTTCATCTGAATCCGCATTTTTTACAGTTGCATAATATTCCATCAAAATTTCTTCTTCAAAAATTGATTTTAATACAACTGCAGCTGCTCCGTTTTTTTCCAGTTCTTTAATATTTTCAACTGAATTTGTTAATCCGCAGCTTCCTACAATTAAAGGATTTTTTAATTTTAATCCGAGATATGAAGTTTCTGTATTCATAATATATTTTTTATAAATTTAATAAATATTTTAATAATGCGCAACAAAGTTATTGTTTATTATCAATATTTGAAATATCGAAAGCAAAAAATAAAATTTGAGAAATATTTCCTTCCTTATCATAATATGGTGTATAAGTTGCCGTAAGATGTTTTTCCTCACCGGTTTTAGTATAGCGTTTTACTTCTTGCTTTACAGATTTTCCTTTTTTAACCTCTTCGATAATCTTTTTTAAACTTTCTGATTGATCTTTCACAATCTCGGTAACATTTTTACCTTTAATTTCATCTGCCGTAAAGCCCATTATTCGGGTATAAATTTCATTACAATTTATAATTGTACCGTCAGTTGTGTATTCGACAGTCATAATTGTCTGATTAACAGCATTGAGTATACTTTGAAAGCGAATATTAATTTCATCTGTTTTTTCTTGAATTTCTTGCAGTTCAGCAACTTTCTTATTTAGCTCGTCTTCTTTTTCGGCAAGTTTCTGAGTTTGTTCTTGTGAGACAGTTAATAATTCAGCAGTTTTAGTCGAAATTAATGAAGCATCAATCCAAGCTCCGATACTATCGCTTAATTGCTCAATAAATTCAATAATATAATTTTCCGGCGTTTTTAAAAAGGCAATTTCTATTGCAGCGTTAATTTTATTCTTAAAAAAGACAGGAACTACGGCAATTATTGAAGGTGTTCCGCTGCCCAACCCGGTTGCTATTTTAATATAATCATCGGGAATATTATTTAATATAATTTTCTTTTTTTCTAAAATGCAGGCTCCGACAATGCCTTCCCCGGGTTTGAAATTTGCATTAAAATGTTTTTGTTTTTCATAAGCATAAGCTGCAACAAGTTCAATATTTTTTTGTTCTTCATCAAAAAGATAAATTCCCCCCATCAATGCATCGGTATAATTTACCAATGACCGAATAATATTAAATGACAACTCTGTTATATCTTTAGAACTAAATCTTTCAGCTTCTGAAATTTCGAAACGTCCTTTTCTCATCCACAGTTGTCGTTCAACTTCTTTTTCTTCTTTACTGCGTTTATTTTTTTCTTCTTTTAAATGAGAGCTGATGCTGTTTAATGAAATTGACACTATATCTTCTTCAGAACTCGGCTTGATGTATGTGTTGTAATTCCCGGAAGAGATATGATGAGCAAAATTAATAATTTCCGTGTTTTCAGATGTGATTTTTTTTAGATTCTCAACAATTATTTTATACTCTTTGTTTAAATTTTCCGCATTCAAAACATTCATATTTACTGAGCTTATTTTATCGCTTATTTCTGTAATTTTCTTTAGCGGTAAAAGGGATTTATTAATAATAAAATAAATCAATACGATTCCGGCAACAACTGATACAGACAGTATAATTATGAATAAAATAAAAAGTGAATGATATTTTTTATCTACGGGTATATTACACTCACTCAGCAATTTAAAAGTTATATCTGAATTATTTATCGTCAATTCGGAAATATGAGTATCGGAATTCGATTCATTTGAAAGTGCATCATCATATATAAAACGTTCTTCACCGTTCAGAGATAAAATATTTTTCCCTATATTTTGTTGACTCAGCGTACTTGCTATAATGTTTTTTGCGGGTGATAACAGTATATAACTGCAATTTAAGGATTTATCAACTACAGGAAATTCTACAAGTTCAGTTATTTTATAATTGATTGAAATAAAGCCGATAACATTATTTTTCAACAAAACGGGACTTGTGATATTAATAACATTTTCAGTTTTTTTCTTTTTTTTAATTTTGAACGGTTCTGAAATAAGAATTCCCTTATCGGTAATAATTTTATCAATATTGCTCAAAGCGAAATCAAAATTACCGGTAAGATAAGAAGAATAAAAGAGCCTGTCCCCTATTTTGTTTACAGTTAAATTTATAAAATTATTACTTGTATCTTGTAATATATTTTCATTTTTATTAATAAAAGTATTTAAGTTTCCTTTATAAAAATACAAATCGGATATTTCTTTTCTTGATTGTACTATTTTACTGAAATATTTTTTTAATAAAATTGAATCTTCCGCAGAGAATTGGCTGTTTGCAGCAATAAACTGAGTTACTAAAACAGCTTTTTCAAATTGAAATGATATTTTCTCAACTTGTTTTTGAAGAACTGTTTTTGAATATGTACGTTCGTCATTTTTTTTATTTTCGGAAATAATATAAATTGAAATCGCAGAAATAATTCCGATAATCAAAATAAATATGATTAAAACAGAGCGAATTAACAAATCTTTAACTGATATGTTTTTATTAAATTTCACGTTTATTCTTTAACGGTTCCGATTGATAAAATTCTGTATATTTTCCTCCTGACATTTCTGATGGGAACATAGGTTTGTTTAAATACAACTTCTGTATTTTCAGCTTTTAATTTTTCTTCTGTATAATGAACTTTATTTGAAGCTAAATCATCCCAAAAGTTGCTGTATATTTCGTTATATTTTTCATTTACAATAATATCCTTATGAGATTTTGAGATAAAAAAATCTTTTCCTGCATCAAAACAGTTAATCATTTTATTACTTACATCAATAATATTGCCTTTTAAATCATATTCAATTAAATAAGAAACCGATTTTATAGAATCAATAATTTCAATTAATTGCAGAATTTCTTTATCAAGATTTCTGTTTTGTTTACGATGTGTATTAATTTTTTCTTCAAGTGTTTTTCTTTGATTTTCAATTTGCTCGGATTGTTCTCTCGTTTGATTTAAAAGCATTTCAGTTTGTCGGGAATGCTTTAAATTCGCAATTGTAGAAGCGATATTTTCGCCTGTTTGTTCAATAAATTTAATTTGATAATCTTTTATGAGATTAATGCTGCCGAGTTCAAGAATTGCCTGAACATTATTATTAAAAATAAGAGGAATTATTAATAAATAATTTGGCTTTTGAAAACCAAATCCTGATTCAATAAAAATATAATTATCCGGAATTTCGGTAAGAAAAATTGTTTTCTTCTCCAAGAATGCTCTTCCCGTTAATCCCTCATCAACAGCAAGTTCCTTATGTGCATTTCTTTGCTTTGAATAGGCATAACTTGCAGTCATTTGCAGAGATTTATTTTTATTCAAATCTTCTTTAATAACAAACATTGCAATTTGTTCGGCACCGGCAAATTCAGCAATCTGCTTTATAATTTTATAAGATAAGTTCTCTAAATCGGTTGCATATTGTAAAATTTCAGATATTTGGAGTGCTGTTTTGTCGAGAGATGTTTTTAATTCCAGTTCTTTTTGATTTTCAATTTCTTTTTGTTTAATTTGAAGAAGTATATTGTTTATTTCATAAAGAGTTGAAAAGATTTCATCTTTCGGTGCATCAATAATTTCAGCCCCGCCATAATCACCTTCGGCAATTTTTTGAACAATTTTCTTTATTTCATTCAGGTATTTTTTTAAAAAATTACTTACTTCATAAAATGTTTTGAAAGAGACATCTTCCTGCGGCAAAATATTTTTCAAATCTTTAAGGATTTCTTGTTCTTTTTTTCGCTGAAGGGAATTATATAAAATGAAAAATAAAATTATAATTGCTGCGATAATAAAAGATATTAAAAAGACAGTTTGTTCTGACTTTACCAAAATTATATTGGTTTTTTTCTTATTTAAAATTAATCCGATATAAATTTCTTGTTCGGGTATGTATTTAATTAACAATGTTTTTGTATTAAATTTCAGGAGTTCAGGAGTTTTAAAATTAACAATGCTATATTTATGTATGTTGAGTTGGTCGGGAAGATTATCGGTTTTATTTTTTCCGAATATTATTTTTCCGTTTTTATTTGCAACAAGAAATTTTTCATTCTGATTTATTAACAATGTATTAATCTGTGCTAAAATATTTTCATTATTTTCGAGTGTTACAAAGAAAATAGGTTTGCCGTTTTGGTAAACAGGAAAACTTAGAGAATAATTAATATCAAATTCAGAATTTATTTTTTCAAAAACCGATGTTTTAGTTAAAAAACGTTTTGCAGCTTCATCATCTTCAGGAATAAAGATATGATTGTGTACATTTGGTTTACTGCTTGCAATGCGGATAAAATTTGTTCCGTATTTTTGCCAAATTTCAGCATATGTATTATTTAAATACAATATTTTATCTGAGAAATCAGGGAAATTTTTAAAAATACTGTTATTAAATCTTATGTGCGGTATATAAAATGTTTTTATATATTTTTCATCTTTTCTTTTTGCTGAAATTTTCACAGCATTTAAAGAATCAATTATAAAGAAATTATTCCGGTTAGTTAATAATCGGATAAATCGTTGAGAAGAAGTAAGACGTTCTTTATTATCGGTAATTTTTTTAAAAATTAAATTTTCTGCAGATTCAAGTTTTTGAATATTTTCAATACGATTTTCAGAGTTAATATTTTTCTTTACGGAATTAAGAATTATTATATCACCAAAAAAAACAAACAATAAGAATATGCTTA
>JAJRUH010000135.1 GCA_024277895.1 Bacteroidota bacterium
CATTGGTTGTAGTCCCTGTCAATACTGGTCTATTATTCAAACAGACAAGAAAAAGTCGCAACAGTCGAAAGATTTGCTAAAAGAATTTCATCGATTTGTAAAATATTACAACCCAGGGTTTGTAGTCATAGAAAATGTTCCCGGACTTGAAAGAAAAGCTGAAGAAAGCGGATTAAAAGAATTCCTTGAGGATTTGGAAACCAAAGGATACAAAACACATTATGGTATATTCAATTTAAACGAATACGGTGTGCCGCAAACAAGGAAAAGATTTTCTTTAATTGCTTCCAGAATAACCGAAGACATAGTAATACCGAAAAGAAAAAAAATTAATCCGGTAGTCAGAGATTTTATCGGAAAACATAATGGTTTTCAAGAGATTCCAGCCGGACATACGGATAATTCCGATTTACAACATATTTCCGCCAAATTGAGTAAGGAGAATCTTGAAATAATAAAGAAAACACCCAAAATAGGAGGTGTCTCGATAAAACAAAGAAAGCATTTTAAAGGGAAAGGATTTCCGGATAGTTATAGCCGTATGTCCTGGGACAAACCCGCCCCAACCATTACAACAAGATTCATCAGTTTCTCAAACGGCAGATTCGGACATCCTGATGAAGACAGGGCCATTTCATTAAGAGAGGGAGCAACATTACAAACATTTCCGAAAGATTATGTTTTTTATGCAAAAAGTATGGGTGCCAATACACGAATGATAGGAAATGCTGTCCCGCCTGAATTTGCAAGGAGAATAGGATAAGCTATCATTAAAGGGATTATAAATGGTAAACGAAAAAAATAAACTTATATCGGATATTAAAGGAATGTTTGAACGAGATTCAAACAGAACTATTTTTAACAAATTTATCGAATATATTCGCTTCCCCTTCTTTAAAAATTTTGAAAAAGACATAAAAGTAAACTTTAATTTCCCTATTACATTTATCGTAGGACAAAACGGTTCGGGGAAAAGTTCTCTGCTACACGCTTTATATGGAGCGCCACGAAATTATAGCATTGCTACTTATTGGTTCGATACAGCTATGGATCCTATTGAATATATAAAAACAAATCGCCATTGTTTTATTTATTCATATTTCGCAGAATACTCTCGTAAAAAGGTTGAAGTTATAAAGTTAAGGATTCAAGTAAGAGATAAAAAGACAGGTAAAATAGACTTGGATTATTGGGAGCCATCAAGACCATACAAAAAATATAATATGATAGCACCCCAGCAAAATGATGATCAAAGAGATACTTCGCCTACGAAAGATCGATGGAATCCTATTTCAAAGTCAGTTTATTATATGGATTTTAGATATTCATTAAGTGCTTATGACAAATATTTTTATTTCGGTTCAAAACCTAATACGATAACATTAAAGACGAAACAAGACGTTATTAGGAAATATGCCCCGAAATTAAGAAAAGCTTTTGAGGATAATCTGCAAGTTTCATATTATTCACGAGAAGTTTTTGATATATCAGAACTATCCAACGATGTAACAAAACAAATTGAACAAATACTTGGAAAACGGTACACCGAAATGAAGTTTGCCGAACACAACTTTTATGACAAAAACCGAGGATTTGCTATTAGATACAAAACAAATACCGCTACTTATTCGGAAGCTTATGCGGGTAGCGGTGAAATAGCAATTGTGAAGTTGGTTAAAGATTTATTGAACGCCAATGATTACAGCTTAGTTTTGTTAGATGAACCGGAGACATCATTGCACCCATTAGCTCAAAAAAAATTAATAAATTTTATTCTGGAGCAAATAAAACTAAAAAAACTTCAAGTTGTTATCTCCACTCATTCTCCTGATATAATTGAGGGGATGCCTGCGGAAGCAATTAAAATATTATATGAAAATCAAGATACTGGAAAAATAGGGATAATTGAAAATGTGTATCCCGAAAACGCATTTATTCATATAGGAAGAAGTATTACGGATAAAAAAGTTGTTTTGACAGAAGATAAGTTGGCTAAAATGATTATAGATTCCGTTTTGAATAAAAATCGAGACTCCGAACTTTTTGAAATTGTTTATTATCCAGGAGGATCAAGTCAAATTAAGCAAAATGAAATGACTGTCTATTCAAAAGAGGTAAACTGTAAACATTTTGTGATTTTTGACGGTGATCAACGTAATGATAAAGTTGATATTACAACGTTTTCCAAAAGAGATACGTCACCAGATAGATTGAAAGAGATAATAAGAAATTTGGTCGGAGAAGAGATTAAATTTTCCTTTGACAGTAACGCATCTGATGAGCAAAAGACGGAATTAATGCTTAAATATATTAAATATCATCACGATAATATTTTCTTTTTGCCTAAAAATATTCCCGAAGAGATTATTTGGATAGATGAGATAGTTAGCAATTCCGACTTTTCGGAAAACGAAAAAAATCAGATTAATTCGGAAACCGATTACAAGAAGAAATTTGCATGTTATGCTTTAGCAGAGTATGGTTCGAATACGTCTGCTGACACAGAAAAAATTCATAAAAAATTTATTA
>JAJRUH010000136.1 GCA_024277895.1 Bacteroidota bacterium
CGATAACAGATGAGTTTATAAAACAAGTGCAAATTAAAATAAACAGCAGACCAAGAAAGAGATTTAATTATGAAAATCCTATATTTGTAAAAAATGAATTATTAACAAAAGAAAAAGTTGCATTAGTGACTTGAATTCTGCCTCGGTATAAAATCTAAATTTGAAAAAACTAAAGCAACTCGTATTAATAAATATGCAATGACATTCTTTTTCGGAGCATTTGCAATTTTCATCTATTGGATAGCCGCCGTAAAATTTCATTTATTTTAATTGAATCAGACTCTTAACTAATATTGACATTTTTATTAATATCTGTTTCTACATTAAATCTCACACAGATAACACAAATTCAGATAAACCGCCTGATTCAACGTTTTAATAAATAAAACTCACTCGGAAAATCGGATTTGAATAGGGCGTTTTTTCATTTAGTAAAACATCATACATCAATGTTGTTAAAATCGCAAAACGATTGCCTAATTGCTGTTTCCATCCGATACCCAAAGGTAAACCTTCAATAAAAATACGTTGCCCTGTCATTTGTCCGGTCATAATATCATAATCGGCAATATTCAGCATTTCATATTCACCCGAAAGGAAAAAATTAGGTGTAACATAATATCTGGAAAATAATTTTCCGCCGTAAATATTATCAGTATAATTATAGAAACGATTATGTGCGTATAAATAATATATCCCTATCCCGACATCTGTCTTTTCGGTAAGTCGATAGCCGATTTCAGGTGTTAATTTAATAATAGTAACAGTGCCGAACTGCAAACCGAAACCGCCACCTAAAAATAAGTTGTCGGGAAATGTTGATTTTTTTTTGATATCCTGATAGGTATAAGGATCATACTCTTGCGAAAAAGAAGACACATAAAGACTAAAAATCAGGAAAAGTGTAAATATTATTTTCATCAAAATGCTAAATGTCTTTTTTTCTTACTTTCATAAATATCATCAACTGTAACTAAAATTCCGGTTTCTTCTACATCTCCGAAATGGGTATTTATTGAAGTTCCGAAGCATCTCATAGTTTTTGATAAACTCATATACGAATTAATTAACGGCGGAATATTTTCTCCTCTTGCTCTTACTTCTTTTGACAATATTTTTTTATTCTCGTCAAAATCATTTCCTTCAAAATACTGTGCCAATTCTTTTTCAGGATGAAAATAAGTCAACGGTTTTGTCGGATAAACGAGGTGTTCGTCATCTTTAAAGTGATAGTTCATAAAATACAATATCAAATCTCTGGCAAATTTTTCAAAATGTGTGTACATCGTAACTTTTCCGAAAAAATATCTTACATTCGGATTAAGTTTAATTAATGCACCCAAACCGTCCCATAAATTGTCTAATGCAAATAAAGTTTTACGGCTGCCGTTGGTACTTTGTACTTCCGGTCTTACAAATGAACGACCCAATTCAATGGTATAAGGCAAATATTCTTTAATAAATTTAGCCGAAAATTCTAATAAACCCTGAGTTGCAAGTTTTAAACCCGAATGCTTATCAATCGGAATATTGTTGAGATTTATAAACCGATAACCTCCGAGTATTTCATTCTCTTTTTGATTCCAAACAATCAGTTGTTGATAAGGAATTTCTGCTGTATCATATTCATCAATATCTGCTTCTTTGCCGGTTCCTCCTCCGGCATTTCTGAAAGTATGCTCCCTTAACCTGCCGATTTCTTTCATTACATTCGGGGAGTTATGTGCCGTACAAATATATATTTCATTATTACCGTAGTTTGTATGGCGCATAAATTTATCTTCTGTTAATTCAGATTTCAGAATGCTTATATCTACCGGAGAAATTATGTCTTTCATTCTTAAATTGTATTTGAATACAAAGTTAAATAAAAAAATAATAAATTTACTTATTTATCTTTTCTAATATTTAAACTCTGTATTTATGCTGTCCGCAAGTTTATATACATGAGTTTTTATTCTTTGTGCCCAATCATATTCTTTAAATTTTGAATTTAATTTTTTATAAGAAATAGGCTTGCCTATTTTTATTTTATAGGCGGCATTTCGCTGTTTTGTTAATTCTTGAGGAAGTAAAAACATCTCTAAATTAGATTTGATGCCTAAAACTTTTCTGGTTTTTGCAAGAAAATAGTATTTGTTACTTAATTTTCCGGATATATAAATCGGAACAATGTCTCTTTTATGCTTAATTGCCTGACTAACAAATGATTTCTGCCATGCCAAATCTCTCACCTCTCCTTTGTTTTTTCTTGAAACATAGCCTGCCGGAAAAAAAATAACCGGTGCATCCGATTCAAAAGTTTTATTAATTTCCGTCAAATAATCGCGAGGTGTTGTTCCGTATTTATTAACACCCATAAAAAATTCATTCAGGTTTTTTACATTTAATAATAAATCATTCACTAATGCTTTTACCTTACCGTATTTAGAAAAACATGTATTAATAATATATAAACCGTCAAAACTGCCCGCCGGATGATTTGCCGCAATAATAATTCGACTGTTGTCCGGAAAGTTTTCTTCTCCTTCAACTTCAGCTTTTACATTAAAATATTCAAACGACTTTCGTAAAAATTCAATTCCTGTATATTTATTATTTTTTATTATGAAATCATTTAATTCATCCTGTCTTATAACTTTTTTTATATAACGAATTATAAACTTTGGTAAACGCCTGTATAGTTTCAGATTTTTATTTCTGACAACTTCATTAATATCAATAAGCGATGTCTGAGAATGCTCCATAAATTTATGTGTGAAATATTATTTATGCAAAAATAATGAAAGGATAAAAGCTTTCAAATTTATTTTTTATTAGTTTTTATAAACAGCTGTCTTTTAGCTAAATATATTAATTTACAGATTTACAGACATATACATTAATTGTTAATATGTACAAAAACTTTAAGAGTGGTGCAAAGTGGTGCAAGATGTTGCAAAGTGGAAATTTTGCGTTATATTTGTAATCTCTATTCTAAAATAAATTATGGCAAGCTTTATAGGAGAATATACATCAAAAACAGATGCTAAAGGAAGAATAACTTTTCCTTCCGGTTTAGTAAAGCAATTGCCTGAAAAGCAGACCGAAAAAATGGTACTGAAAGCAGACATTTATAAAAAATGTTTGATTTTATACTCTATGGATGAATGGAAGCGTCAAACAGCATTAATTCAGGCAAAAACAAACTCTTTTAACCCGAAACATGCCGTATTCATCAGAGAGTTCTATAAAGGAACGGCAGAAGTTAAATTAGATTCAAATAACAGAATATTAATTCCGGCTAAATTAGCTGATTATGCACAAATAGAAAAAGAAGTGTATTTGTTCGGTCAAAACCGGAAAATAGAAATTTGGGCAAAAGAAAAATATGAAAAAGAACGTCTAAGTGCCGAAGATTTTGCTGAACTTGCAAAGGAAATTATGGGTGGCGAATTACCCGAATTATAATAACAGTATCAATGTCTGAAAGTGAATATCATATACCTGTTTTATTACATAAATCTGTTGACGGTTTAAACATTAAACCCGACGGAATATATGCCGATTTAACTTTCGGCGGCGGCGGACATGCCCAAGAAATATTAACACACTTAAAACAAGGAAAATTATTTGCTTTTGACCAAGACGAAGATGTTACAAAAAAAGCAAATGAATTATATGAAAAATTTCCCGGAAAGTTTTTTTTCTTCAAGGCAAACTTTGAATATTTCTCGAACTTTCTGCATTATGCAGGATATAAAAGTATTGACGGCATTTTAGCAGATCTCGGAGTCTCATCTCATCAATTTAACGATTCGGAAAGAGGGTTTTCTTTTCGTTTTGACGGAATTCCGGATATGAGAATGAATCGTAAAGCAAAAAAATCATCCGTAGATATATTAAACGAATATGATGAAGAAGAATTAATTCATATTTTCAGAACTTACGGAGAAATAAAAAGTGCAAAAAAATTATCTGCCGCAATCATCCATAAACGAGAAGTCAAAAAAATTGAAACACTCAAACAATTTAATGCATTAATTGATGAAGTTATTAAGACAAAAAAAACAAATAAAATTTATGCCCAAATTTATCAGGCATTAAGAATTGAAACAAACAATGAAACCGAGGTGTTGAAAAAAATGCTTTCTCAATCGGTAAATTGTCTTAATTCGGGCGGGCGGCTGGTTGTTTTAAGCTATCATTCTCTCGAAGACAGATTGGTAAAAAATTTTATTAAGTACCGTAATTTTGACGGTGTACAAAAAAAGGATATTTACGGAAATCCCGAAAAATATTTTAAAGAAATAAACAAAAAAGTAATTGTTCCCGATGAAGAGGAAATCGAAAAAAATAATCGGTCAAGAAGTGCCAAACTCAGAATTGCAGAAAGAATATAATAATGGCAGAAAAAAGAAATATAATAAAAAATGTTCTTACGGGAAATTGGTTAGGTAAAGGTATTAAAACCGCAAATATGTACTTTCTTCTGTTTATTATGTTTCTCACAGTTCTGTTGATTTATAACAGATACAGAGCAGAAGAATTAATTGTTAAAAAAAATAAATTAAAAAATGATGTCGAAATTTTACATTCAAAATACACTAAATCAAATACAAAATTAATGACCTCGGCAACCGAGAGGCAAATTGCAAAAGATCCGGTAATAGTTTCTGAAGGTTTAAAATTACCGAAAAGACCGTTACCTCAAATTATTATAGAAAAATAAGAATTTTTGACAAAAAACAGCACACATATCGGCAAGAAAAAAATTATATTCAGAATGGGTATAATTTACTTGTTTATAATGGGTTTTGCAATATATCTTACAGCTAAACTCGTTGTCGTTATGTTTGTAAAAAATGATGTTTGGCAAAATCGCATCAATCAAATAGCAATTGATTTAAGAGAGTCAAAACCGGAAAGAGGAAATATCTATGATGAATCCGGAAAGATATTAGCTTCTTCAATCAATTATTATGATGTTTTTATGGATACTGATGCAGGTGGTTTAAGTGATAAAAAATTTTCAGAAAATATTGATTCTCTCGCAATTTGTTTATCCGAGTTTTTTAAAGACAAATCAAAAAATGCCTATAAAAGAAAGTTGATTAATGCTCGAAAAAATAAAATCAGGTATCTCAAAATTGCCGAAAAATTAACATATGACGAATTCATTACCGTAAAAAAATTTCCGCTTTTCAGATTATCTTCGAATAAAGGCGGTTTTATCAGCAAACGAATTACAGAACGTAAAAGACCTTTCGGCGAATTAATGCGACGTACAATCGGATTTTTGGGAGAAGATAAACAAACCGGAATTATTCAAGGCAAAGCCGGCATCGAATTTTCTTATAATCGCGAACTCGGAGGAAGAGCAGGAAAATATTATATGCAAAAAATCGGCGGCGGTAACTGGCGAAAAATAAAAGACGGCGAAATAGTAAAAACAGAAGACGGTTTAGATGTGAAAACAACTGTTGATATTGATTTGCAGGATTATGTTGATAATATTTTAAGAGAACAACTAACAATGCTGGAAGCCGACTACGGCTCCGTCGTTGTTATGGAGGTAAAAACCGGTTATATCAAAGCAATTGTAAATTTAAAACGTTACGATGATAACAGTTTCTCCGAAATTTTTAATTATGCCGTTGGTGAAAATTTAGCACCCGGATCAACTTTTAAACTTCCGGTTCTTATGGCTGCTCTCGAAGACGGATATGTTGATTTAAATGACATTATAGATACAGGAAACGGACACATAATGTATCACGGTGTTGCCGTTGATGATGCAGGTTTCGAAAGTTACGGTAAAATTCCCGTTTCAGAAGTATTTGCAAAATCCTCTAATGTCGGAATGTTGAAAATTATTGATAATAACTATGTTAAAAAAGGCAGAATAAAGCGTTTTCTGGAACAATTAGATGCTCTCGGAATTACCGATATTTCCGGAGTTGATATTTTCGGCGAACATCAACCTGAAATTAATTCTCCCGACAGTAAATCTTGGGCACCGTCCTCTCCCGGTATGATTGCTCATGGTTATGAAGTAAAAATATCACCTTTGCAAATTCTTACTTTTTATAATGCTGTTGCAAACAACGGTATTCGAGTAAAACCTCGAATCGTAAAAAGTTTGGAAAAAGACGGAATCACAGTAAAAATTTTTAAACCGGAAATTTCTAATTCAATGATTTGTTCAAAATCAACATTAAAAAAAGCTCAAAAAATTTTAAGAGATGTTGTTACTTCCGGAACAGCAAAAGCCATAAATAATGATAAATACAAAATTTCAGGTAAAACCGGAACAACACAATACTACGACATAAAACAACACAAACACATTGACCAATATCGCGGTTCATTTGTAGGATATTTCCCTTCAGACAATCCTAAATATTCAATCATTGTTGAAATTAACAAACCGAAAACAAATTATTACGGAGCACAAGCTGCCGCCCCGGTTTTTAAAAAAATTGCCGATAAAATCTTTTCTCGCGACAGAGATATGAATCCGCCGGAAGAAAAAATTATTCCTGACAGTTTTAAAATTCCGAGTTTTAAAATTGCTGCTGCCGATGATATTAAATACATTCTTAAAACACTGGATTATAAAACAGAAACTTTTGAAGACAACAAATGGCTTTCGGTAAAAACAGATAAACACAATTTAAAAACAGAACCGGCAGAAATGACCGAAAAATTTGTTCCGAACGTAAAAAATACCGGTGCAAAAGATGCTGTATTCATTCTCGAAAATTTGGGTCTTAATGTTAGTATAAAAGGCAGAGGAAGAGTTGTTTATCAATCATTAAAATCAGGAACAAAAATTAAAAAAGGTACAAAAATTAATTTGGTATTAAACTAAATGACAAAAACCTTAAAACATATTATTAAAAATACTGATACAGTATTAATTTCGGGTTCGCTTGATACAAAAATTTCGGGCATCAGTTTCGATTCTCGCAAAACTGAAAAAGGAGATTTATTTGTAGCCGTTAAAGGAACAAATTCAGACGGTCATCTGTTTATCAAACATGCTGTTAAAAACGGAGCTGTTGCCGTTCTGGCAGAACATATCGAAAACATTAATTATCCGGTTACAATTCTGCAATCACAAAAAACTTCAAAAACACTCGCACATATTGCATCTGAATTTTACGATAATCCTTCCGAAAAAATTAAACTCATCGGTATTATCGGCACAAACGGGAAAACTACAACCGCAACTTTGTTATATCACTATTTTCGAAATGCCGGTTATAAAGTCGGATTAATTTCTACCGTAAAAAATTATATTAACAAAACGGAAATTGATGCAAATTACACAACCCCTGATGCTGTAACATTTAATAAACTGCTCAACCAAATGACAAATGCAGGCTGTGAATATTGCTTTGCGGAAATAAGTTCTCACGCAATTCATCAAAACAGAACGGCTGCTCTGCATTTCGTCGGAGGTATTTTCACAAATATTACGCACGACCATTTAGACTATCACAAAACATTTGCAGAATATCTGAAAGTTAAAAAACAATTCTTTGACAATCTGCCGAAATCAGCATTTGCACTAATCAATATCGACGATAAAAACGGAAATGTAATACTTCAAAATACAAAAGCTGAGAAACACACTTACGCATTAAAAAGTTTTGCCGATTTCAAAGGAAAAATTCTCGAACTTCATTTCGACGGAACGTTTATGTCAATTAACGAAACAGAACTGTGGACTTTACTCATCGGAAAGTTTAACGCATATAACATTACGGCAGTTTATGCAAGTGCAGTTCTTTTAAATCAAAATCCGGAAAATGTGTTACGAATTTTAAGCAATTTGAAACCCGTTAAAGGTCGTTTTGAAACCGTAAAAATTAATAATATCACGGCAATAATTGATTATGCACACACACCTGATGCTTTGGATAATGTACTGAAAACTATAAACGAAATCAAAAAAGAAAATCAAAATTTAATTACAATCTCAGGTGCCGGAGGAAATCGAGACAAAACCAAGCGTCCGCTTATGGCAAAAATAGCCTTGGCGGGAAGCGATAAGCTAATATTAACTTCCGATAATCCGAGAGATGAAAACCCGGAACAAATTATTGAAGATATGCTTACCGAAATCGAAGAAAACAACAGAAGAAATGTATTAAAAATTACTGACAGAAAAGAAGCAATAAAAGTTGCTTCGGCACTTGCTCAAAAAAATGATATTATTTTAATTGCAGGAAAAGGGCACGAAGATTATCAAATTATAAAAGGAAAAAAATATCATTTTGACGATAAAGAAATAATAACCGAAATTTTAAATAATTTATAAATAAAAAGCTGAAAATTAATGTTTTACTACTTATTTGAATATCTTGATAAAATAAATTTTACAGGTGCCGGACTGTTTCATTATTTATCTTTCAGAGCAGCATTGGCAGCCATAACTTCTCTGATAGTATCTATGATATTCGGTAAAAAAATTATTCGTTTCCTTCAAAAAAAACAAATCGGAGAAGTTGTGAGAGATTTAGGATTAGAAGGACAATACGCAAAAAAAGGTACTCCGACAATGGGCGGTATCATTATTATCGCAGCAATTCTGATTCCGGTTCTTTTATTTGCAAAAGTAGGAAATATATACATCATTTTAATGATAATAACAACCGTTTGGATGGGTATTATCGGTTTTATCGATGATTACATTAAAACATTCAAAAAAAAGAAAGCCGGCTTATCCGGAAAATGGAAAATTTTCGGTCAGGTTACTTTGGGCTTAATTGTCGGTTTAACATTTTATTTCAGTGACGACATTCAAATTCGCGAACATCCTGTAGCTTCAGAATTAGGCAATCCGATTGTTGAAGTTAATCAAACCCATTATTCACAATTAGAGAAACCTTTAAAAACAACCATACCCTTTTTTAAAAATAATGAATTCGATTATAAAAAAATGGTCGGTTTTATGGGCGAAAATTCCGAAATTGCAGCATGGATCGCATTCGTCATTTTAGTAATTATCATTATTACGGCTGTATCCAACGGAGCAAATATGACTGACGGCTTAGACGGGCTCGCTACCGGAGTATCCTCCATTATCGGTGCGGCACTTGCCGTTTTCGCCTACGTTTCGGGTAATTTAATTTTTGCCGATTATCTTAACATAATGTATATCCCGAATATCGGTGAGTTAGTTATTTTTGCTGCTGCATTTATGGGTGCAACTATCGGATTTTTGTGGTACAATTCATATCCGGCACAAGTGTTTATGGGCGATACCGGAAGTTTAACAATCGGAGGTATCATTGCGGTTTTTGCCGTTATTGTCAGAAAAGAATTATTAATTCCTCTGTTGGCCGGAATTTTTTTAATCGAAAATTTATCTGTTATAATGCAAGTTGCTTGGTTCAAATATACACGAAAAAAATACGGTGAAGGCAGACGTATTTTTTTAATGGCACCTCTGCACCATCATTTTCAGAAAAAAGGTTTGCCGGAATCTAAAATCGTTTCACGTTTTTGGATTGTCGGAATTTTATTAGCAATACTTACAATTATTACACTTAAAATCAGATAATTAATTCTTAAATGAAGAAAAAAAGAGCAGTAATACTCGGAGCAGGCGAAAGCGGAACAGGAGCAGCAATTCTTGCAAAAAAGCAAAATTTTGATGTCTTTGTTTCCGACAAAGGAATTATTAAAGATTATTATAAAACTCTTTTGGAAAAACATAATATTCATTTTGAAGAAGGTCAGCACAGTGAAGAGAAAATATTAAATGCCGATTTTATTATAAAAAGTCCCGGAATTCCGGACACGACAGATTTAATAAAAAATGCACTTTCACAAAATATTCCTGTTATTTCCGAAATTGAATTCGCAGGAAAATACACCGATGCAAAAATGATTTGCATTACCGGAAGCAACGGAAAAACAACAACTGCAGAACTGACTTTTCATATTTTAAAAAATGCCGGTATGAATGTCGGACTTGCAGGAAATATCGGGAAATCTCTGGCACTGCAAGTTGCCGAAAATAATTTTGATGTTTTTGTTGTGGAATTAAGCAGTTTTCAGCTCGACGGAATGAAAGATTTCAAAGCCGATATTGCCGTTCTCTTAAACATTACACCCGACCATTTAAATCGTTATGAAAATAAATTCGAAAACTATATAAATTCAAAATTAAAAATCATTCAAAATCAAACAGAAACAGACGCTTTTATTTATTGTGCCGATGACGATATTATCATATCAGAAATCGCAAAACGATTAATTAAAGCCAAGCAATTTCCTTTTTCGATAAAAAAAACAGTTAAACAGGGTGCATGTAAAAAAGGCAAGCAGTTTATTTCAATTATCAACAAAAAACAATTTACCATGGAAAACGGATTATTAGCACTTGAAGGCGAACATAATATGTACAATTCAATGGCAGCCGGAATAACGGCAAAACTGAATAAAATTTCCGATATGCAACTTAAAAAAAGTTTATCCGATTTTAAAGGAGTTGAACACCGACTGGAGAAATACCTGAAAATAAGAAATATACAATTCATAAATGACAGCAAAGCAACAAATGTAAACTCGGTTTGGTATGCTTTGCAAACCGTAAACGAAAAAATTATTTTAATTATGGGAGGAAAAGATAAAGGTAATGATTACGGAATTTTAAAAGATTTAATAAGACGAAAAGTTAAAGCTGTTGTTGCTTTGGGTGTTGATAATGCACCGGTCATTAAAGCTTTTGAAGAAATTGTTCCGGTTTACGATACAAACTCTATGGAAAGCGCCGTAAAAACATCCTATCAGCTTGCCGATGAAGGAGACACAGTTCTTTTATCTCCGGCTTGTGCAAGTTTTGATTTATTTAAAAATTATGAAGAAAGAGGGCGAAAATTCAAAGATGCTGTCAGAAATTTGTAAATACCGGAATTTAAAAAATTTAATAAAAACGAACTCAATAAATGATTGTATTAAGAAAATATTTTAAAGGAGATCCCGTAATTTGGATAATCAGTTTTTTACTGCTGATTATTTCAATTCCTGCAGTTTACAGTGCATCTGCTTTAATTTCACTGAAATCCGGTGATATGCATTTTCTCGTCAGACAGTTATTCGGTGTTATAACTGCTGCAATTGTCATTTACCTGTCATCCCGTATTCCGTATAAAAAATATATATCATTAATAAAAATCATTTTCCCGATTGCTCTATTCCTGCTAATTCTGACATTAGTTTCAGGTTCATCGGTAAACAATGCAAAACGCTGGATTGCCCTTCCCGGAACAGGCATTATGCTGCAAACTTCTGAAATAGCAAAACTTGCACTGATAATGTTTGTTGCAAAAAATCTGGCAATAAAAAGCGACAATGAAACATATGAAAAAAATGTAAAAAAAGCTACTTGGGGAAGTGTTATCGCAATCGGATTAATTTTTCCGGCAGATTTATCATCTGCATTATTAATTAGTTTGATTATAACCATTATTTATTTTGCAGCTGCCGTTAAAATTAAAATTATTTATAAAATTTTATTAATTGCATTCGGATTAATGATTATGTATATTCTGGCTGCCGAAGTTTTTGAGTTACCCGGAAGGTTTTCAACTTGGCAACATCGTATCGAAACTTTTATAGGCAACAAAAATGCCGTAAGCAGTGATGATACATATCAGGCAGATGTTTCTAAAATGGCAATTGTAAACGGTGGTTTTTTCGGAAAAGGACCCGGCAACGGCACTTTAAGATATTTACTTCCGCAATCACATTCTGATTTTATTTTTGCTTTTATTACGGAAGAATACGGTTTAAATCTCGCTGTCTTTATCATAATTCTGTATCTTATCCTGTTTTACAGAGGAATAAGAGCCGCAAATAAAACAAAAAGTCTGTTTGCAATTTATTTAGTCTTAGGTTTCAGTCTGATGATTATTTTTCAGGCATTTATAAATATAGGAGTTTCGGTAGGTGCATTACCTGTTACGGGACAAACACTTCCCTTAATCAGTATGGGAAGAACATCGCTGTTGGTAACGAGTTTCGCCGTAGGTGTTATGCTGAATGTCAACAAAAGTCAAAATTTTGAAACAAATTCTGAAACAGATGAAAAATAAAAAAATTATCATAAGCGGAGGCGGAACGGGAGGTCATATTTTTCCGGCAATTGCTGTTGCTCAGGCATTAAAAAGAATTGATAACAATATCGAAATTCTTTTCGTAGGTGCAAAAGGTAAAATTGAAGAAATAAAAGTTCCCGAAGCAGGATTTGATATCAAACTAATTAGCATCAAAGGTTTTCAAAGAAAAATATCTTTTGAAACACTTAAAAATATACTCCGTTTAATTAAAAGCTTATTCCGTGCCTTTAAAATAATCCGAAAATTTAAACCCGATGTTGTTGTCGGGGTAGGCGGTTATGCAAGCGGTCCGGTTGTTTTCAGTGCTTCACTTAAAGGTATCCCGACTTTAATTCAAGAACAAAATTCGTATCCCGGAATTACAAATAAAATATTGTCAAAAAAAGCCGATAAAATTTGTATTGCATATGATGCCGTAAAAAAATATTTTCCTGAAGATAAAATTATTGAAACCGGAAACCCGATAAGAAAAAAAATTACAGATACCGATGCAACAAGAGAAGAAGTTTTGGAATTTTTTAATTTAGAACCGGATAAAAAAGTAATTTTAAGTCTCGGAGGAAGCGGAGGAGCAAAAGTATCAATAACGGGATAAAAGCAAAATTAAATAAAATAGCGCAATCCGATGTCTTTTTTATCTGGCAAACCGGAAAAAATTACTATGAAGATTCCTTAAAAGCTGTTGAAAAAATAAATGCCTCAAACATTAAAATTTATGATTTTATTGCTCGTATGGATTTAGCATACAAAGCTGCCGATTTAGTAATCTCAAGAGCCGGTGCCGGTACAATTTCAGAACTTTCAATGCTCGAAAAAGCCGTTATTTTAGTTCCCTCTCCGAATGTTGCAGAAGATCACCAAACAAAAAACGCATCCGCATTGGTTAATATAAATGCGGCAGTATTGATAAAAGATAATGAAACTGAAAATAAATTAATCGATACGGCTTTGGAACTTGTAAATAATGAAATAAAATTAAAAAAATTGTCAGAAACATAATAAAAGAAAAAAGGCCGAATTCCGATAAATTAATAGCTGAAGAAATTTTAAAACTTATTAAAGAATAAGAATAAAAATAGTGGATATTATAAATAAAGACATATTAAATACGATTAAAGCAGTATATTTTATAGGTGCAGGAGGTATCGGAATGAGTGCAATAGCCGAATTCTTTATAAAGGCAGGTATTTATACGGCAGGGTACGACAAAACTCCGAGTCGTATTACCGTCAACTTAATTAAAGATGGTGCAGATATTCATTTCAATGATGATATCAAACTGATACCGGAGAAAATAACCGATATCCCGAAAGAAGATGTCTTAATTATATACACTCCTGCAATACCCGAAAGTCATTCAGAATTAAATTATTTTTTGATAAATGATTATTCAGTTCTGAAACGTTCGGAAATTCTGGGAATTATTACATCAAAGTCAAAAGTTTTGGCAGTTGCCGGAACACACGGTAAAACTTCGGTTTCGACAATAATTGCACATATTTTTAAAAGTGCCGGAAAAGATATGAATGCTTTTCTCGGCGGAATTTCAAAAAATTACAATTCAAATTTAATCCTTTCAAAGAATCCGAAAGATGCCGAATTTTCCGTTGCAGAAGCCGATGAATTTGATCGTTCATTTTTAAAATTATTCCCGAAAACAGCAGTTATCACATCAATTGACGAAGATCATCTCGATATTTACAAAGATTTAATCGACATTAAAAACACCTTTGAACAATTTATCAGTCAAATTGATAAAAATGGCAATCTGATTATAAAAAATACGCTGAAAATACATCCGAAAGTATTCCCTCAATATGTTTTTACTTATTCCTTTTCGGAAAAATCCGATTACTATGCAAAAAACATCAAAACAACTTCGATGCAAAGCCGGTTTGACATTGTAACTCCCGATGATATTATCCAAGATGTTATTATTAATATTCCGGGAAACGTAAACATTGAAAACGTAGTGGCAGCAGCAGCAGCAGCCGACATTCACGGAATATCGCATCAAACCATTAAAAATGCCTTATTCTCGTGGCAAGGCGTAAAAAGACGTTTTGATTATATAATTAATACTCCGAATTTAGTGTACATCAATGATTATGCACATCATCCGGAAGAATTATCAAGTTTTATAAATTCGGTAAGAAATTTATATCCGAATAAAAATCTCATCGGCATTTTTCAGCCGCACCTGTACAGCAGAACTCAAGATTTTGCAGAAGAATTTGCCCGAAGTTTATCTTTATGCAACGAAGTTATTTTATTAGATATTTATCCGGCAAGAGAAAATCCGATATCGGGTGTAAGTTCAAAAATAATTTTTGATAAAATTAAATTAAAGAATAAGATTCTTATTAAAAGAGAAGAACTGCCGGAAATATTGAAACTAAAAGAAAACTCTGTATATATGACAATGGGTGCCGGTAATATTGACGAATATACCGAAAAAATAAAACGTTTTTTATTAAAAAAATGACAAAAAAACAAAAAATATACACAATCTTAAGTTTAGCTTTAATCGGCTTAACTGTTATTTTGTATATATTGTTTGCAAAACAAACTCTCTGTAAAAAAGTTGAAATTAAATTTGTTAATACCGGAAATCAAAATATCATCAACAAAGAAGATATTAAACATATTGTTTTTTCAGAATATAAAAACCTTTTAGGAAGTCCTATTGATAATGTTAATCTTTCGCTTCTCGAAAAAAAAATTGAAATGTATCCGTCAGTGAAAAATGCCGATGTTTTTAAAAGAATAAACGGTATTTTAAGTATTAATGTAGAACAAAGAAAACCGATTATACGAATTTTTACAAATTCAGGAAAAGGCTTTTATATTGATGAAGAAGGAAAATTAATGCCTTTGTCCGAAAACGGAACTGTAAGAATCTTAACCGCAAACGGAAATATAAATTATAAATATTCAGGCAAAAACATCTCTGTTTTTAAAGATTCTGCCGTTACACAAACAATAAAGGATTTGTATAATTCGGCAAAATACATTCAGTCAGATAATTTTTTAAAAGCTCAAATCGAACAAATATATGTTAAAAATAACGGAGAATACGAATTAGTTCCTTTAGCCGGAAATCAAATTATTTTACTCGGCGACATGTATGATTATCAAAAAAAATTAGAACATTTAAAACAATTTTATCTCAAATATTTAAAAAATCATGCCTGGAAAAAATACAAATACATAAATTTAAAATATCATGGTCAAATAGTTTGTACTAAAAGACAATAAAACATTAATATTAAACAATTTACATTATGAGAGAAATTATTACTGCTGTTGACATCGGAACAACAAAAATCGTCGCTATTGCCGGAGAAAAAGACGAACAGGGAAAAATCAGAATTATTACAAAAGGCAGTGTTCCGACTCCGCCTAAAAGTGTAAAACACGGCGTTGTACTTAATATTGAAATCGTTTCAGATGCTGTGCGTCAGGCAATTAAACTGGCAGAAAACAAATCCGATCTTCATTTTAAAGAAGTTTTTATAGGTATCGCCGGACAGCACATTAAAAGTATTCAAAACAGTCATAATATATACATTGATAATGAGGAACATCGTATCACACAAGAAGATGTTGATAAAATTATTTCCGAAATTAAAAGTATCAGCTTAGAACCCGGTCAGAAAATTATTGATATTATCCCGCAAAATTTTAAGGTTGATACTGAAAGCGGCATTGATCAACCGGTCGGATTTCACGGAAAAGAATTAACCGGCAATTTTCATATTATCATCGGAGAAAAAACTTCTGCAAAAAATATTAATCGTTGTTTTGAATTAATTGACATTGTTCCTAAAACTTTATACCTCGAACCCATTGCATCATCAGAAGCAGTTTTAACGGAAGAAGAAAAAGAAGCCGGTGTAGCATTAATAGACATAGGCGGAGGAACAACCGATATTGCTGTTTTTGCTGACGGAATATTAAGACATACTGCCGTTATTCCTTTCGGCGGAAACGTTATTACGAAAGATATAAAAGAAGCCTATAAAATTCTTAATAAACATGCCGAAAGTCTGAAAATTGAATGCGGAACGGCATTAAGCGAATTTGCAAAAAAAGACAGCATAGCCGTCATACCCGGAATTAACGGCAGAGAGCAAAAAGAAATTGAATTAATCGAATTGTCGAAAGTCATTCAGGCTCGAATGGAAGAAATTATTGAAATCATAAATTTTGAACTGCTTAATTCCGGATACAGAAATAAATTAGCAGCAGGAATTGCACTGACCGGCGGCGGCGCATTACTGGAAAATCTGCCGCAATTAATGAAATATAAAACCGGATTAGATGTTAAAGTATCTCGTCCGTCAGAAAACATTTCTTCGGGCGGAGCAAGAGTAAACAGTCCTAAATTGTCAACAGCAGTAGGATTAATCTTGCTTGGTTTTGAAAATGCAGATACTTTTGATTTCACATCTGTTCAAAAGAAAAAAAAGAAAAAAAGAAAAAAAGAAACCGAAGAAAAAAAATCATCAAACAACGGATTTAAATCAATTATTACAAAAATTACAGAAAACGTCAAACAAAAAACTATTGATTTTTTCGATGATGAGGATACGGAATTCAACGAATAATAAATTCCGAACAAACTTAGTGTTTTTCAGTCTGAAAAAACATACCTTACTATTGATTAAAAATGAATTAAAAATTTAACCATGGAAGATTTATTAGAATTTAATTTACCCGTAAATTTTAAAACCATTATTAAAGTAATCGGTGTAGGCGGCGGCGGAAGCAATGCAGTTAATTTTATGCACGACAAAGGTATCAGCGGTGTTGATTTTATTGTTGCAAATACCGATGTACAGGCATTGGCAAAAAGTCCCGTCAGTAAAAAAGTTCAGTTAGGAAGAACTTTAACCGAAGGTTTAGGTGCCGGCAATCAACCCGACAAAGGCAGAGAAGCCGCCGTTGAAAATATCGAAGATATTAAAAGTATTCTTTCCGAAGGAACAAAAATGGTTTTTATAACTGCCGGAATGGGCGGAGGTACAGGCACCGGAGCAGCACCTGTAATTGCCGAAGCAGCCAAAGAAATGGGTATTCTTACCGTAGGAATTGTTACAATCCCGTTTCGATATGACGGCAGAAAACGCATTAAAAGTGCCATAGAAGGCATTACAAAAATGGAGAAAAATGTCGACGCTCTGTTGATAATTAATAATGAAAAAATTCGTGAAATATACGGTAATCTTGCCGGTTCAAAAGCTTTCGGAAAAGCTGACGAAGTTTTAACAGTTGCCGCAAAAGGTATAGCAGAAATAATTACGATAGAAGGTCATATAAATGTGGACTTTGCTGATGTTGAGACAGTTATGAAGAGCAGCGGCATTGCTTTAATGGGAACAGGAGAAGGAACCGGAGAAAACAGGGCTGAAATTGCCGTAAAAGCTGCTTTAACATCTCCTTTGCTCGATAATACGGATATTAAAGGCGCAAAAAATATTTTACTGAACATAGTTTCGGGAGAGCAGGAAGCAACTATGGATGAAATAAGTTATATTAACGAATTTGTGCAAGAGCAAGCCGGCAATAATGCCGATTTAATTTGGGGAACTAATGTCAATCGTTCATTGGGTGAGAAAATTGTTATAACAATTATAGCAACCGGTTTCGGAACACACGATATTCCGGAAATATACATTAATAATACTTTCGAGGAAGATGATGACAAGCCGAAAGAAAAAAATATTATTCTGATCGGAGGAAACAAAAAGCCGACAACAACAGAAGTTGAATTTACACTTAATAATGAACAAGATTCTGAAATCAGAATAAAAAAACCGACTCAAATTAAAGAGTATAAAGGGGAAGAAATTGTTGTAAAAAATATTTTACCGGAACAAAACAAGCACATTTTTAATGAAAAATCAACAGTTCCCGTAACTGACAGTTCCAAACAAAAACTGACTAATTATTTATCTTATGTCGAAGAATTGGAAAATATTCCGGCATACAAGCGTAAAGGCTTGGATATCAACAAAGAAACAGATTCTGAAAACACAAAATTCTCACGAGAAACATTATCTGATGACGGAAATAATATTTCTATTAAAGAAAATAATCCGTATTTACACGACAAAGCTGATTAACACTTGATACCTGTTATAATGCAAACATCTCGACAGTAATAATTGTCGGGATGTTGTTTTTATAAACGATTTAATTTCCAATTTGATTTTGAAACCGACATTTTGTTTTCAAAAGTTTTACCTTTTTGTTCTTGCTCGTAAAAAACTTGTGCAGCAATAATTGCTGCCAGCATTTGCTCATCTTCATCCGGCTTATCGGCAATTAATTCGGGTTTAAAATAATTACTTACAAAACCGGTACAATAATTTCCGTTTTTAAATGCTTCGTGTTGCATAACAAATTTCCCGAAAGGCAAAGTCGTTTCAATACCTGTAACATTGTAATCGTCAATTGCTCTTATCATTCGATCTATAGCTTCCGTTCTGTCTTTTCCGTAAGTTATAAGCTTTGAAATCATAGGGTCGTAATAAATCGGAATATCCATACCTTCTTCAAATCCGTCGTCAACTCGCACGCCCGGACCTTCAGGTTTTTTATACTGAATGAGTTTTCCGATATCAGGTAAAAAATTGTTTTTCGGGTCTTCGGCATATACACGTACTTCAATTGCATGACCGTTAATTTTTAAATCTTCTTGCGAAAAACTTAATTTTTCGCCTTCGCCAACTCGAATTTGCTCTTTTACCAAATCAATACCCGTGATAAGTTCGGTTACGGGATGTTCCACTTGCAAACGAGTGTTCATTTCCAAGAAATAAAACTCACCGTCATTATACAGAAATTCCACAGTTCCCGCTCCCGTATAATTGCAGGATTTTGCAACATTAACGGCAGTTTCGCCCATTTTTTTTCTTAATTCCGGTGTTAAAACCGCCGAAGGTGCTTCCTCTATAACTTTTTGATGCCTTCGCTGAACGGAACATTCCCTTTCAAAAAGATAGACGGTATTTCCGAAATTATCCGCCATTATCTGAATCTCGATATGTCGAGGTGCCGTAAAATATTTTTCAATAAAAACAGAACCGTTTCCGAATGCCGAAGTTGCTTCACTTACCGCCGTATTCATTTGTTCTTCAAAATCTTCGGGCTTTTCAACCACTCGCATTCCTTTTCCTCCGCCGCCTGCTGCTGCTTTTATCAAAATAGGATATCCGATGCCTTTTGCGATTTCCTTTGCCGATTTAATGTCGGTAATGGCTTTGTCGGTTCCGGGTATCATCGGAATATTATAGTTTTTTACCGTATCTTTTGCCTGTAATTTATCTCCCATAAGTTTTATGGCATCGGGTTCGGGACCTATAAAAATTAATCCGGCATTTTTTACGGCTTTTGCAAAATCGGCATTTTCGGATAAAAATCCGTATCCCGGATGCACTGCATCAACATTAAGTTTTTTGCAGAAATCAATAATTTTATCGCCGAGCAGATACGATTCCGTCGAAGGCGGGGGCCCGAGCAATACGGCTTCGTCGGCATATTTTACGTGCGGGGAGTTCCTGTCGGCTTCCGAATATACTGCAACCGTTTTTATTCCGAGTTCTTTGCACGAACGCATAACTCTTAATGCAATTTCGCCTCTGTTGGCTACTAATATTTTTTTAATTTTTGTCATTTTTACCGGCTGAAAATTTCGATTGCTAAATTAATAATTTTTTACAAAAGCCGGAGAAAGTTTATAGGATAGTGCTAAATAAAATTAAATGCCGCTGTAGAGACACGTGCAACGTGTCTCTGTAAAATACGTATGTATCTAAAAAACGTTTGCAAAACATCTCTGAATTTATGATGTATTAATAATCAATTATTAACTATTCATTATTTATCAACCTCCCCAACTGTCTCTGTCTAAACTTCGGTATTGAATAGCTTCCGCCAAATGTTCTGTTTTAATTTTTTCGGAAGAATCTAAATCGGCAATGGTTCGCGAAACTTTTAAAATACGGTCGTAAGCTCGTGCCGACAAACCCAAACGTTCCATCGCATTTTTAAGTAAAGAACTTCCGGCTTGGTCAATTTCACAAAATTCACGCATCATTTTTGAGCTCATTTGTGCATTGCTGTGTATTTCTTTATAGTCTTTAAAACGTTTTTCCTGTATTTCGCGAGCGGCAATAACTCTTTTTCTTACGGTTTCGCTGTTTTCTCCGGCTTCTGTTTCCGAAAGTTTGCCGAAAGGAACCGGAACAACTTCTATGTGAATATCAATTCTGTCAAGCAAAGGACCCGAAATTTTATTCAAATATTTTTGAACCGCACCCGCAGAACAAACACATTCTCTGTCAGGATGATTATAATATCCGCAGGGGCAGGGGTTCATAGATGCGATAAGCATAAAACTTGCAGGATATTCTACGGTAAATTTGGCTCTTGAAATTGTTATTTTTCGGTCTTCCAAAGGTTGTCGCATTACTTCGAGCACGGTTCTTTTAAATTCGGGAAGTTCATCGAGAAACAAAACGCCGTTATGTGCCAAAGATATTTCGCCCGGTTGCGGAAATTGTCCTCCGCCGACCAGCGCAACATCACTTATTGTATGGTGCGGCGACCTGAAAGGTCTTTTTGTGATAAGCGAAGTGTTTTTTTCTGTTTTCCCGGCAACGGAATGTATTTTTGTGGTTTCTAATGCTTCGTTTAAAGTAAGAGGAGGCAAAATTCCCGGAATGCGTTTTGAAATCATTGTTTTTCCGGCACCCGGAGGTCCTATCATTATTATATTGTGTCCGCCTGCCGCCGCAATTTCCAATGCTCGTTTTACGTTTTCCTGACCTTTTACGTCAATAAAATCAAGGTCGGTATTATTTACGTTTTCGTAAAATTCTTTGCGGGTATCGACAATTGTTTGTTTAAGTTCCGTTTTTCCTTCAAAAAAATCAATAACTTCTTTAATGTTTTCAACACCGTAAACTTCTAATTTATTAACTACGGCAGCCTCTTTTGCATTTTCCTTAGGAAGAATAAATCCCTTAAAGTTTTCGGAACGGGCATTTATTGCAATAGGTAACACCCCTTTTATCGGCTGTAAAGTTCCGTCAAGAGAAAGTTCTCCCATAATAACATATTTATCAATTTCGGAAGCGTTAATTTGTTCGGAAGCGGCAAGAATACCGACGGCAAGAGTTAAATCGTATGCCGATCCTTCTTTACGAATGTCGGCGGGAGCCATATTAATAACCACTTTTTTTCCGGGAATTTTATATCCGTGTTGTCGCAGAGCCGATTCAATCCGTTGTTGACTTTCTTTTACCGCAGCATCGGGCAAGCCCACGAGATAAAAATTAGCACCTCTCGAAACATTAACTTCAACGGTTATGGTAACCGCATCAACTCCCTGAACCGCACTTCCGTATGTTTTAACAAGCATAATATTTTTTCTTGAAAGGTTAAAAAATATAAAGTTATAAAAAAAATATGACTATTTTATAAAAAACTAAATTCGACGAAGTTTTAAATCTTTGGTATAATTTATGTTTAAACCTTTTACAATAAATAAAATATGCATATTCATAATTTCTTTGTTGGTATGCTTTTTGATTTAGATAAAAATATCAAATAAAAAGAATGGAAAACACTATACGAGTCGAAAGAGCCAAAAAACGAATTACACAGGCAGAATTGGCAAAACAGGTACATGTTTCCAGACAAACCATTCATGCCGTAGAAAATAAGAAGTTTGTACCTTCTACTCTTCTTGCTTTGAAAATTGCTCGTTATTTTGGTATTGCAATTGAAGATTTATTTATCCTGGAAAAATCTGATTTAGAGAACTAATTTGCACATTTTTTAATTTTAAAAGACGAAAATTTCAAATGAAGAAGTCCTTTAAATTGAGATTATATGAAATAGTTTTTGAAGCGGATACTCCTGCCGGCAAAACTTTTGACATCATTTTATTAATTGCGGTATTATTTAGTGCTTTTGTTGTAATGGCTGAAAGCATAGAAAGTGTTTCTGAAAAATACCGACAGTTTTTTAAGATTTCAGAATGGTCAATAACTGTTGTTTTTACGTTAGAATACATTCTTCGAATTTGGCTTGTAAATAAGAAGTCCTCTTATATTTTCAGTTTCTACGGTTTAATTGATTTCTTTTCGGTTATTCCCACCTATTTGGGGTTTTTTATTATAGGCGGATCTTCCGGCTTAACAATCATTCGTTCTTTACGATTACTCAGAATTTTTAGAATTTTTAAATTATCGAGATATGTATCTGAAAGTCAGGCACTGGTAAAAGCTTTGCTTTCAAGTCGTCATAAGATTGGTATTTTTTTCTTTTTTGTGATAATGACAGTAATTATTCTCGGAACAATTATGTATATTGTTGAGAGTAAAGAAAGTGGTTTTACAAGTATTCCTCAAAGCATTTACTGGGCTGTAGTTACCTTAACAACAGTTGGTTACGGAGACATTGCTCCGGCAACGGCTTTAGGTAAATTTATAGCAAGTGTTGTTATGATTCTCGGTTATGCAATTATTGCTGTTCCTACAGGTATTGTAACTTCAGAAATCAGCAAATACCAAAAAGAAAAAAGAATTACCACACAAGTTTGTCCGAATTGTTTAAAAGAAGGGCACGACATTGATGCTGAATTTTGTAAATTTTGCGGTACAAGAATTAATCCTTAAACTGTCGTCAAAATTTAATAATCTAAGTTGTATTTCTATTACCTTTGCTTTCCTCATTTATAAATTATGTTGTATATTTGATAAAATTATATTTACTAATTAAAATCAAATATTATGAGTTTTGTTGTTATTTTCACAATCATAGTTATCCTGTTTTTATTTACGGGAATTCGAATTGTTTTTGAATATAAAAGAGGTATTAAATTCCGTTTCGGGAAATATGTCAAAACACTGAAACCGGGTTTTCGCTGGATTATTCCGGTTATTGAAACCATACAAATTGTTGATATTCGTGTCATTACATTCAATATTCAATCGCAGGAAGTGATGACTAAGGACAATGTACCGAGTAGTATTGACGGCGTCGTATTCTTTAAAATTGTTAACCCCGAAAAAGCCGTTTTGGAAGTTGAACAATATTCATTTGCTATTGCCCAATTGTCACAAGCTGCTCTGAGAGATGTTTGCGGGAAAGTGGAATTGGATACCATCTTATCCAAACGTGAAGAAATCGGGAAAAATATCAGAGAAATTGTTGACAACGAAACTGAACCTTGGGGCATTAAAGTATTGGATGTGAAAATTAAAGACATTCAGCTTCCGGAAAATATGCGACGAATGATGGCAAACCAAGCCGAAGCCGAGCGCTCCAGAAGAGCACGTATTATTTGAGCAGAAGCTGAAGAGCAGGCTGCTGACAAATTACTGGAAGCCGGAAAGAAGATGGATCAATCACCGTCAGCCATAAAATTACGATTATATCAAACTTTGTCTAATATAGCCGCAGAAAAAAATTCGACTATTTTATTCCCGTTTCCGGAAGAAGTTTTGTCCGGGAAAAATAAGAATTCATAAAATCTCATATATATCGAATAATAAATATGTTAAAATCTTTGTATTATTTGCAAAAATTTCAGGATTCTTTGCGTGAAAAAGCTTATTAAATTTCACGTAATATCGGGGGACTTTCAAAAAATACAAAAAATCAACTCAAAAAACGAATTGATTTTTTTAATACAAATTTCCGCCGGTAAGCCCTGTTGTGTCGTGAAAATTATTTCAATTCCAAAATGGTACGATTAAAAGAAATGGCAACTTATGCAAAAAATAATGAAAGAAAGATTTCAATTCCAAAATGGTACGATTAAGAGTTTGAAATTGACGAAAGTACACCCCTTCAAAATTGATTTCAATTCCAAAATGGTACGATTAAAAGAATTCGCAAGTCCTATAAAATTAGACGGGTCAGAGGGATTTCAATTCCAAAATGGTACGATTAAAAGAGATAAAGGAGTTATAGACATTAGTAAATTTATGTAATTTCAATTCCAAAATGGTACGATTAAAAGTTTCATTTTATTTGTTTTTAGTTATTAATTAATAAAATTTCAATTCCAAAATGGTACGATTAAAAGCCGATGTAGATTGGTCTGTCATATTCCATATTTGGATTTCAATTCCAAAATGGTACGATTAAAAGAGCAGAATTCAAGTCACTAATGCAACTTTTTCTTTTGTTAATAATTCATTTTTTACAAATATAGGATTTTCATAATTAAATCTCTTTCTTGGTCTGCTGTTTATTTTAATTTGCACTTGTTTTATAAACTCATCTGTTATC
>JAJRUH010000137.1 GCA_024277895.1 Bacteroidota bacterium
AGGAAATATATAAGGGAGTTGATATTATCAAGGAAATGATTAATAGTGCTCTTGACCCGACAGGCTATCTGAAATATCAAAATATTGAAGTTAATTATGCAATGTTTATTAAATCACAGAATATTTAAACCATAGCCAACATGAATAACAAAACCTTCAATATCAATTACATACATAAGACCTCTATTTAGAGAACTATAAAGTATATTGACAGAAAACTTGGAAAGTTATTGTAGTGCAAATGCATATCGGTAAAAGTAAATTTTTCTTTTTGGATTTCTCTCCAATAATTACATACTGACCCAAAGGTCGATAAAACAGCATAGTATGAATTAAGGCGGCATCTTTGATTATGTCTGAATTTAAGATAGTTTTGTAAGCAAAAAAAATGTGAATTTTAATTACGTTTTTAAAAGCTAAAACATACAGAAAAATTATATTCAACAATATAAATTTATGCCAAAAATTAAAAAAGGCTTACAAATTAATGTAAACCTTTGATTTTCAAGTCGGGGTAGCAGGATTCGAACCTGCGACCCTCTGCTCCCAAAGCAGATGCGCTAACCGGGCTGCGCTATACCCCGAATGTTATTAAATTTTGAAATAAAAAAGCGGAGAGGGGGGGATTCGAACCCCCGGTACCGCATCTACGGTACGTCGGTTTAGCAAACCGGTGGAATAAGCCACTCTCCCACCTCTCCGGAAAAACGAATGCAAATGTATAACAAATTAAAAAACGGACAAAAAAAATTCAAAAATATTTTATCTTAATACATATCGTACTGTTCTTCTGCTTAATTGACTTAACAATATTTTCCTGTTTTTAATACTTTTATTAATAGTTTCTTCTGTATAATGCCGTATTGTAATCAGCTGAAGATTAGTATTATATAAAACTTTAAAATATTTTTTTAATGTTTCGATAAAGAACGGAATTTTATATTTATCATTAGTAACACACAACGAAAAGCTGATTGCCGATGATTGCATCAGATTAACTTTAATACGATATTCCGAAAGTAAAGTAAATATATTGCCTAAATTATCTTCTGAAATAAAAGAAAAATCCAATGTTGAAACAGAAATTAAAATTTGATTATCTTTAATAATAAAAATAGGAGTTTCAGGATAATAATCCTTACTGAATTTCGAAATATCCGTAATCTTTGTACCTTCATTATCCGTTTTATAAAACGATCTTACAGAAATAGGAATTTTCTTATTCTGAAGCGGCTTGATTGTTTTAGGATGTAAAATTTTTGCACCGTAAAAAGCCTGTTCCAAAGATTCCCTGTAAGAAAGTTTAGGTAACGGAACAAAATCGTCTGTTTTTGCCGGATCAGCACTGTAAATACCGTCTGTCTCTTTCCAGAAAATAACTTCATCCGCATCTGTTGCATAAGCCAACACCGAAGCCGTAAAATCACTTCCTTCACGTCCTAAAGTTGTAGTATTACCCTTAATATCGGAAGATATAAATCCTTGTATAACAGATAGTTGATAATTATCAAACGAAAATTCATTTTCCATATTCTCCGTAGTTTGTTCCCAACTGACTTTTGCTTCTCTGTGAACAGAATCGGTTATAATAATTTTTCTTACATCTTTATACTGACAATTTAAACCTTTCGACTTTAAAAATTCAAAAACAAGTGTTGAAGACAGAATTTCGCCGAATGAAACAATTCTGTCATATTCAAAATGATAATTATTACTTAAAGGTTCGGAAAAAATACTTTTAATTTCATTAAAAATATCTGACAGTTTTTTATTGATTCTTGAAAAGTATTCCGAAGATACTGTTTCTTCTGCCAGTTTATAATGGAATAATTTTATCTCTTCAAAAACTTCTTCATTAAACTTGTTTTCCGAAAAATAGAAATTTAATAATTTCTCAAATCTGTTAGTAACTTTATTAAGAGCCGAAACAACAATAATTAATTTTTCTTCATTATATCTTTTTAAAATATTCAAAAGTTGAAAGAAATCACTGCTTGTTTTAAGAACACCACCCCCGAATTTAAAAACTTTCATAAAAATATTTATTGTTTAAGCCTATTAAAATGACAAATTTAACTAAAAATGAGCAATTTTTTTTACTTTTGTTTTAATTTTCCCTTAAAATCTAATAAAAATGTCAGTTACAACACTTAATGAATTTATTATTGAAAGGCAATCGGATTTCCCGTATGCCAAAGGCGAACTTTCCAGATTATTAACACATATAGGTGTCGCGGCAAAAGTTGTAAACAGAGAAGTGAACAAAGCCGGTTTGGTTGACATACTCGGCGATGCCGGAACAGATAATGTGCAAGGCGAACATCAAAAAAAATTAGATATTTATGCAGACGAAAAATTTATTGCCTCTTTAAAAGCCAGTGGTGAATGTTGCGGTATAGCTTCCGAAGAAGACCAAAATATTGTAACATTCGATGAAAATCTCCCACGACAAGGAAAATACATTGTTTCAATGGACCCGCTTGACGGCTCTTCAAATATTGACGTAAATGTGTCTATCGGTACTATTTTTTCAATTTTCAGAAGAGTTTCTCCGGTAGGGCATAAAGCAAGTATGGAAGATTTTTTGCAGGAAGGAACAAAACAAGTTGCCGCAGGATATATAATTTACGGTTCTTCAACAATGATGGTTTATACAACAGGCAGAGGTGTTAACGGATTTACGCTTGACCCGTCAATAGGGGAATTCTGCCTTTCACACCCGGATATTATCACCCCGCATTCAGGAATAATTTATTCCATTAATGAAGGAAATTACATTAAGTTTCCGGAAGGTGTTAAAAAATACATTAAACATTGTCAGAAAAAAGATATTCCTACCGGCAGACCTTATACCTCAAGATATATAGGTTCTTTAGTCGCCGATTTTCATCGAAATTTATTAAAAGGCGGTATTTTTATTTACCCGAAAACAGCCGGATATCCTTCCGGAAAATTAAGACTGCTGTACGAATGTAACCCTATTGCTTTTATTATTGAACAGGCAGGAGGAAAAGCAACCGACGGCAGAGGAAACAGAATTATGGATATAAAACCGGAATCTTTACATCAACGCGTTCCTTTTTATGTCGGCTCTCGAAATATGCTTAATAAAGCAGAAGAATTTATGAGAAAATACGGAGATAAAGAACCCGATATCAAAGAATTTCAATAATCGACGATGAATAAAATATTAGTAACCGGAGCAAACGGACAATTGGGTAACGAAATCAGAAAAATTTCTTTTTCCCGTAAGAATTTTAATTTTTATTTTACTGATGTTGATGAATTAGATATTACAAAACTCGAAAATATTCAATCATTCTGTTCCGAAAACAAATTCGATTATATAATTAATTGTGCTGCATATACCAATGTTGATAAAGCAGAAAGTGATAAAGTAAATGCCGAAAAAATAAATGCCGAAGCCGTAAAAAATCTTTCGGAAATATCACAAAAATATAAAATCCCTTTAATTCATATTTCCACCGATTATGTTTTTGACGGCAAAAGTAACATACCCTATAAAGAGAATGATAAAACAAATCCTCGTTCCGTTTACGGGAAAACAAAATTACAAGGAGAAGAATTTGCAAAAAAAGCATATAAAGGTATAATTATCAGAACAGCTTGGCTTTATTCCTCTTTCGGAAATAATTTTGTGAAAACTATGCTGCGTCTCGGGAAAGAACGCAATGAAATAAACGTTGTTTCAGACCAAAAAGGTTCACCGACCTATGCGGAGGATTTGGCACGAGCAATTCTTGAAATTGTAAAACAAACAACTGAAAATCAGGAACATAATTTTTCCGGGATTTATCATTATTCTGATGAAGGGTCTTGCACTTGGTACGAATTTGCAAAAGAAATTATGCAAAAAGCAAATTTAAAATGTAAAGTAAATCCTGTTTCTTCCGATGAATATTCTGCGCCGGTAAAAAGACCCGAATACAGTTTGCTTGATAAAACGAAAATAAAAGAAACCTTTAATGTAAAAATCCCGTTTTGGAAAGACAGTTTGAAAAAATGTTTAATTTTACTGTCTGAAAACGAATAATTATGAAAACCAAACAAGAAATTACCGAAAATTGGCTGCCGCGATATACCGGAAGAAAACTTGAAGATTTCACGGAATATATTTTGCTTACAAATTTTGGTTTTTATCTTGAATTATTTTCGGAGAAATACAAAGTTCCCGTTTTAGGAAAAGATAAACCTATGCCTTCCGTTTCTGCCGAAGGAATTACATTAATTAATTTCGGTATGGGAAGTCCGAATGCCGCTACAATAATGGACTTGTTAAGTGCTGTTAATGTAAAAGCAGCATTATTTCTCGGAAAATGCGGAGGGTTGAAAAAGAAAAATAAACTCGGCGACTTAATTTTACCTATTGCTGCTGTCAGAAATGACGGAACATCTGATGATTATTTGCCTCCCGAAGTACCCGCATTGCCGGCTTTTAATTTGCAAAGAGCCGTATCGTCCGTAATTGTGGAAGAAAAACTTGCTTATTGGACAGGAACTGTTTTTACCACTAATGAACGAGTGTGGGAATATGACGAACGATTTAAGAAATATTTAAGAAAAACACGTGCAATGGCAATTGATATGGAAACCGCCACTATTTTTACGGTGGGATTTGCAAATCAAATTCCTGCGGGTGCATTGCTCTTGGTTTCCGACCAACCTATGATTTCTGCCGGCATTAAAACTTCCGACAGCGATACTAAAATTACTGTTACATTTGTTAAAAAACATTTGGATATAGGGATAAAGTCATTACTTGAAATTAAAAATAACGGAAAATCTGTTAAACATTTGAGATATAATTAGTTATAAGGGATGATTAAACGTGTTAACTCTTAATATTCCGAAATCAATTCGCGAGTCATCGTATCAATGTGTCAGCAAACAGCCTTTTAAGTTTAAACCTGTTTTGCTTAAATTGAGATAGTGATACGATGACTACCAACAAGTCCTGATTCGACTATTTGCTTACGGTAATATTTATTCGCACTTTACCCGTAAAATAATTACTTTTGCAAACCGACGAAAAACTAATTAAACTATTTTAATTTTCAAACTTTCCGAATTTTCCGGTATATACACAACACATAATTCTTTTAAGAAATTGAAAGAAAGTTTACAGGATAATAATCCTGACAATATTCAGCTTAAAGGTCTTTATGCCTCATCAGTTTCGGTACTTTCAGCTGCTTTATTAAACGAAACACAAGTTCCGCACCTTTTTATTTTATCTAATAAAGAAAACGCCGCTTATTTTCAAAATGACTTAAAAGAATTGATTCCCGAAAAAGAAATTTTATTTTTCCCTTCTTCTTATAAACGTTCGGTTTTAAAAAACAATACTACCAAACAGGATGACGGCAGCATTATAATGCGAACGGAGGTTTTAGATAAAATCAGAAACAATACATCCGAAATTATTGTAAGTTATTCCGAGGCATTATTCGAAAAAGTTACCGATCGCAACAACCTGAAAAAAAACACACTGGAATTGGTAAAAGGCGAAGAAGTTCCTATTGGTTTTATTACAGAAATGCTTGAAGAGTACGGTTTTGAAAAAGTTGATTTTGTTTTTGAACCGGGTCAATTTGCCGTACGAGGCAGCATTATTGATATTTTTTCTTTTTCTAATGATTATCCGTTTCGGATTGATTTTTTTGATGATGAAATTGAAAGCATCAGAACTTTCGATACCGTAACACAATTATCAAAAGAAAAATCAGACAGAATTTCGATTATTCCGGATATTTATAATCGCACAGAAAACAAAAATAAAATTTCTTTTTTTAACTTTATTTCTGCAAAAACAATTATTTGGTCAGACGATTTTACACTGTTTTTTGATAAACTGAATCATATTCCGGAAACAGAGAATTCACGAAATTTGATTTCTTCTTCCGAAACAACAAACATATTTTCTATTTTTAAAACAGTCGAATTTGCCGATAAATCATATTTTAAAACAAAGCAAATTTTCCTCTTTAATACTACGAAGCATATACAGCTGAATAAAAATTTCAAACAATTTGCAAAACAGCTGATAAAATATAAAAAAGAAGGATTTGAAAATTATATTTTCTCGACAAACGAGACACAAATTACACGTCTGGAAGAAATTCTAAAATCTGAAGAAATAATTAATGCTGTAGGGAAAGAAGATGCAAAAAACTATTTGAAAAACGGTTTTATCCTCATTAACGGAATATTAAATGAAGGATTTTACGATAAAAATTTAAAAATAAACTGCTATACAGAACATCAAATCTACGGCAGATACCATAAATATATTCTGCGAGGTGCAACTTACTACAAAAATAAAGAAACACTTACCCTTAAAGAATTAAACAGTTTACAGGCAGGTGATTTTGTGGTGCATTCCGATCACGGAATAGGTCGTTTCGGAGGATTACAAACTGTCGAAGTCGGCGAAAAAATACAGGAAGCCGTACGTTTGGTTTATAAAGATAACGATATTTTATTGGTAAATATTCATAACCTGCATAAAATTTCTAAATATAAAGGAAAAGAAGGTAAGCAGCCTAAAATTTATAAACTCGGCTCCGCTGCCTGGCAAAATATTAAGAAAAAAACAAAAAGCAGAGTTAAAAATATCGCTCGGGAACTTATTGCTCTGTATGCAAAACGAAAACAAGAAAAAGGATTTGCATTTTCTCCGGACAGTTATTTACAGTATGCCTTGGAATCTTCATTTATTTTTGAAGACACCCCCGACCAAAAATCTTCAATCGAAGCCGTAAAACGTGATATGGAAAATGATATTCCTATGGACAGGTTGGTATGCGGAGATGTGGGTTTCGGAAAAACCGAAATTGCCGTAAGAGCAGCTTTTAAAGCCGTTGCCGACAATAAACAAGTTGCGGTTTTAGTACCTACAACAGTTCTGACATTACAACATTTTAAAACTTTTGCTTCGCGACTGAAGAATTTTCCTTGTACAGTTGATTTTTTAAGTCGTTTAAAATCTTCGGCACAGCAACAAGAAGCCTTAAAAAAACTCGCATCGGGCGAAACAGACATTATTATCGGCACTCACAGATTAGTCAGTAAAGATGTTAAATTCAAAGACTTGGGATTAATGATAATTGATGAAGAACAAAAATTCGGAGTTGCCGTTAAAGAAAAACTGAAAGCGCTTAAAATAAATGTTGATACATTAACCTTAACAGCCACACCCATTCCGCGTACTCTGCAATTTTCATTAATGGGAGCAAGAGATTTATCAATTATTAATACCGCACCGCCAAACCGATACCCAATTCACACAGAATTGCATCGTTTTGATAAAGAAATAATTAAAGAAGCGATAGATTACGAATACCGACGAAACGGACAAGTATTTTTCATTCATAATCGTATTAATTCCATTTACGAAACAGAATCTTTAATAAATCGCTTAAATCCGCAAATTCGTACAACCGTTATGCACGGAAGAATGAAACCTCATGAACTTGAAAAAATTATGACAGGTTTTATTAATGAAGATTATGATGTGATGATTGCCACAACAATTATTGAATCCGGATTGGATATTCCGAATGCGAATACTATCATCATAAATAATGCACAGAATTTCGGCTTAAGCGATTTGCACCAACTCCGAGGCAGAGTCGGACGTTCAAATAAAAAGGCTTTTTGTTATCTGCTGGCTCCTCCCCTTTCATCTTTGACCGATGAAGCCCGACAACGATTACGTGCCGTTGAAACTTTCTCGGAACTCGGCAGCGGTTTCAATATTGCTATGCAGGATTTGGATATCAGAGGTGCCGGAAATATGCTCGGCGGAGAACAAAGCGGGTTTATTGCCGACATAGGTTTTGAAAATTACCATAAAATTTTAGATGAAGCAATTCAAGAACTTCGGGAAGAAGAATTTAAAGAACTTTTCACGAAAACCAAAAACGGAAAAATTGCAGTTGACGAATCCGAAATTAAATTCGTCAGAGATTGTCATATCGATACAGATTTAGAAATTCGTTTTCCCGAAAGTTATATAGAAAATGCGGAAGAACGTCTTAGATTATACAAACGTTTGGATGCGATTGATAATGAAGACGTTTTAACATCTTTTGAAGCTGAATTAATCGATCGTTTCGGAGAACTGCCGAAAGCTTGCAAAGAACTCACTAACGCTGTTCGACTTCGCAGAAAAGCTATGAGTCTGGGTATTGAAAAAATTATTTTGCGTAATCAAAAAATGCTTTGTTATTTAGTTTCAAATAAAGAATCACTTTATTATCAGTCGGATATTTTCGGTAATATTTTAGAATTTATCAAAAAATATCCGAAAAAAACAATGTTGAAAGAACGTAAAAATAAACTGACAATGACTTTTCAGGATATTAAATCGGTAAAAGAAGCAATAGCTGTATTAACGATAATCGAGAAAAACATTGAAACTATCAATTAATAATACTGTTTTACTAAAAACAAACATCAGAAATATTAAACCTTCAATTATGAAAAAAATTCTTATTCTGCTCATCCCCGTTCTCCTTTGTTTTTCTTGTAAAAATTCAGAAAAAAAAGACAAGGATTTTTTAATAAAAGCATACATTACGGGTTATTTTGACGGTAATGTCGGTTTATATAAAGTGCGAAAAGGAAAATTGATAATTGTTGATTCGCTTCACATGAAAAAAAGTAAATTCAAATTTAAACATGTAAAAATAAAAACACCTGAAATGTTTTGGATTATTATTGACAAAGGAAATTTTGTCATTCAATTTTTTGCGGACCCGCACAATATGCAAATTAATGCCGATTACAATAATAAAAGCAAATTAGAAGTACAAGGATCAAAAACAAATGATGCATATGTTTCTTTTTTAGAAAATAATTCCGTATTTGAAAACAAGCAATTAAAAATCAATGAACAAAAAGATTTGGCTTTTGCAAATAAGGATACCGTGTTATTAAAATCTTTAGATTCGGCATTAAACAATGTAACTGAAAATCAAATAAATTTTATTAAAAAATATGCTTACGAAAATAATAAAAGTTTTGTTTCATTATATATCACATTAAGTAATTTGTCTGATTATTTGAAACTTACAGAATTAGAAAAAATTGTTGATAATTTTTCGGATACCTTAAAACAATCGCCGTATTATATTGAATTAAAAGATTTGATTCAAGCCAAAAAAAACGTATTGCCCAAAATGCAGGCACCTGATTTTTCTTTACCCGACACTTCCGAAACAGCTGTTTCTTTGTCTTCTTTACAAGGAAAATTTATTTTATTGGATTTTTCTGCTTCTTGGAACGGCAACTGTCGAGTTCAAAATAAAACACTGAAAAAGATATATAAAAAATATCATTCTTCCGAATTTGAAATTTATCAGGTATCAATTGAAAATAATATGCAACAGTGGAAAAACGTTATCCGTGCCGACAAAATTAACTGGATTACGGTTTCGGATATTAAAGGATTAGATTCGGAAGTATTGCAGTTATACACCGTCAGAAAATTACCTCAATATTTTCTGCTTAATAAAAACGGAATTATTATTGAAACCGGGAATAATTTAAAAGAAATTGAGAAAAAATTAGGGGGAATTTTAAGCGGTTCGTAACCACTAAAAAGTTGAGTAACATCGCCTTCAGTTACTTCGGCAGGCTCAGCAGCCGGATTGTATTCCGTAAGCTGAGCCTGTGAACTTCCATAGCTGAGCTTGTAAAACAACCGGATTAACCGGAGGCTGAGCTTGTCGAAGCAACAGAATGGCGGACTCGCAAAATGATAATTCGCCTTCGACAGGCTCAGGCTCCGGAAGTTTTCGGACACCGAGCTTGTCGAGGTGTCCGAAATCAATCCTTTTTATCCGTATAATTTTTTGATAATTCCGGTAATTTATAGCCCTATCCTAGGGCTTGCCGAAAAACGCTAACATACCTGTATTTCGGTTACTTACAAGATTATTTACATATGCAAGTGCAAGGTTTTTAATCCATTTCACACTATTTCCTTGCACTTGTGTAAAATATTTTAGCTGCCCACAGGCACATCATCTTTCAAATTTCTCTTATTTCGCAGTATTTATATACGACTTCAAATGAGAAACTTGAAA
>JAJRUH010000138.1 GCA_024277895.1 Bacteroidota bacterium
AATGTGATTCGACCGAGAAGCCGTCCGATTTCATCAACAACAGGCAGTGCTACAAGGTCATATTTATCTGATAAATTTGCCGCATCTTCAGCTTTCATATCTGCCTTTACATAAATAACGTCATCATTATAAATATCTTTAATTTCGGAACCTTTAGAAGAAAGCAGCAGTTTTGTTAAAGAAACGGTTCCTTTTAACATACTGTCATCATCAATGACGTAAACATAATAAATATCATCAACTTCATCAACTTGTTTTCTGATTTCAGAAATGGCTTTTTCAACATCATCATTAATATTAACGGTAATGATTTCTTTTCCCATCAAACCGCCTGCAGTATTTTCATCGTAAGATAATAAATCTACAATATCGCCTGCTTGGTCGATGTCTTTAATTTTCTGCAGTACTTCTTCTTGTCTTTCATCAGGTAAATCGGCAATAACATCGGCAGCATCATCGGAATCCATATGATCGATAAATTTTGAAGCAAGAACCTCATCAGGAAGCACTTTCAAAAACTTGCTCCTGTCGTTATCGTCTAATTCTGCAAGAACATCGGCAGCTTTTTCGCGATCTTCTATAAGCAAAAATAAATATTTTGCTTGTTCGATATTAAGCTTGTTGTATATTTCGGCAATATCAGCTGCTCTTAATTCAGACATTAACTGAGCAGCTTTTTTATTATCTTTGTTATTGATAATTTCAATTAAACTATCAAAAAAATTGCGCGTTAATTCAAAATGCATAGCTGAATCTTTTTTATTAGTTGATAAAGTTAACAAAATAAAATTTATCTGTGCAGCAAAACCATTGTTGCTCCGTATCCGTATTCTTTGAAAGAAGCGTCTTGAAATTGATATTTTTTATATTTATGTTGTAACTCTGATCTTATTTTTAATTTTAAACTTCCGCTGCCTACCCCGTGAATAAATACTATTCGCTTATATCCTTCTTTAATTGCCGATTGCATTTCTCTACGAAAAACATCCAATTGATATTCTAATTTTTCATAGTCGGTCATTCCTGTATCATCTTCAATTAATTCATGAATATGTAAATCTACTTCTTTTATATTTTTCGGTTCTTTCTTTTTAAATTCTTTAGGCTTATTTAATTTTTTATTTTGAATTTCTTTTTGGGAAACAATTTTTTCTATATCTGTATCTTTCAGGTTTTTAGTAATTTGTTCCATTGAATTACTCTCATATATCGGCAGAATCATTGCTGACTCATCAAAAAAATCATTTTCGGTGTAACTTCCTTGTTTGAAAAATTTTACGGATCTTAAATTAAATTCTTTCTGAAAGGGTTCCAGAATATCGAATTCTTTTTTATCAAAAAATAATATTTGTATAATAATTTTGGTATTGTCAGGAAGCATATCTTTTTCGAGAGTTTTTATTTTTTCTTTGACATTCGGTTCTAATGTTCCGGTAATGCCTTTATATTTTTTTGTGCCTTTAACGGCATAGTTATAATATAAAAAATAGTTGCTGTCGTTAATTAAATATATTTCGGAATTTGAATTATTTAATTGATTTTGATTTTCAGGAACAAAAGCCAAATATACATTTACTTCGTCTGTATTTGTATATATCGGTTCTTCTTCAGTAATTTTTTCTTCTTTTTTATTTTCTGTCGGGACAATTTCGTGTATGTTTTGCGAATAATCGGGCATTAGTTCTTCAATTAATACAGGAATTTCAAAACCTGTATCATTTAAAACTTTTACGGTCTGGGTGTCAATAATTTCTGTGATAATACCACCGCCTACCTCATTTAAGAATTTCACTTTGTCTCCTGCTTTAATCTTCATAACTTGTATTTTTTTATTTTGCAAAAGTAACTTTTTTAAATTCTTATTTATAAAAAAAAGCAGTTCCTTTTAAAGAACTGCTTTTTAAAAAACAAGTAATAACGGTTATTTTATCATTATTTTTGAAACAACGGGATTGTTATCGTAATTTATGTGAATAAAATATACTCCTTTTGAAACATTTGTTAAATTAATAAGGTTTAAACCTTTATTTAAATTTGATTTTTCAATTATTACTTTTCCGGAAATATCGGTTATTGTCATAGTTGCTTTTGTGAAATTGTTGTTAAGGACAATATTGAAATTTCCGTTTGACGGATTAGGGAATATTTTAATCTTATTTACAGCGTGTATTTTTGCAATATTCGCAGACCCTGTTTCGTCAATTTGTACATCGTCAATTGCAATTCCGTATCCGTATTGTCCTGTTGCCTCAAAAGCAATATAGTATGTACTGCTTAGGTTAGGCAAATTTATTGTTTCTTGTGTCCAAGAATTAATATTATTTGTATATGTAGTCAGTAAATTCCAAGTACCTCCGGAGCTTGTTTTATAATATACTCTCAATTCGTATTGATCTCCTGCCCAATTTGCTTGTGTATGCCAAAACGTTAATTCAGCACCTGTAAGGGTTGATAAATCTAAAACCGGTATTATTAATTTACTGATATCAGCAGCAGATGAACTATTATAGAATAATGCATTATAGTTTCCGCTGTTAGCTGAAGCAGGATTTCCGCTGTGTCCGCCGCTTTGATATGTCCAATCAGTTCCTTCGTACGACCAGCAATTAGGCAATGCAGCACCTTCAAAATCTTCCGTAAACGGAAAAGATGTAACTATGCCGCATAAAGTTGTTGCATCAACTTCCGTACCCGGAGAATAATTTGTTCCGCTAAGATTCGACCACGCTTTGTAAAAATATTGGGTTGAAGAATTTAAACCGGAATGATTAAAAGAAGTTCCGTTACCATAAGATAAAACCATACCGCCGCCGGGTATCGCATCGCCGGAATTATATGTTGTTCCGTCAACAGGTGTCCCGAATGTTCCGTCAGCAGACCATGCAACAAGAACATTATCATTTGATGCATTTAAAGACCAATTTAAATTAATTTGTGAAGTTGATACTGCATTTGCAATAAAATCAACGGGGTCTCCTGTAAGTGTAGAACCGGTAATAGTTGTACCGTTAGAATAAGTATTTCCCGATTGATACGACCATCCTCTGTAATAGTAGGTGGTTGCAGGACTTAAACCGGTATGGCTGTATGTTGTCGGGCTGGTTCCGTATGCCAAAACAATTCCTCCGCCGGGTAAAGCATCACCGGGATTATATGTTGTTCCGTCAACAGGAGTTCCGAAAGTTCCGTCTGCCGACCATGCAATTAATGCAGGTTCTCCCTGCGAATTTAAATTCCATGATAAATTAATTTGCGTAGTACTTACTCCTTGGGCAATAAAATTATTAGGATCATCGGGCTCCGAGATTCTGAATGCATAAACTCGTGTTCCTGCCGAACCTCCGGCTTTCATATATTCTCCTGTATGCCAAAAAGTGTATCCGTCAGGGTCTAAGCAAGTTTGTGCATAATCACCGTCTCTGTTAGATGAAGTCTGAGAACCGGCACCTGCTTGAGCAATAACTTCTGCAATAGGTAAAGTTCCCAATTGGTCTGAAGAATGACGTCCTGCATAAGCTAAACTCATATAAGTATCTGTGCTGTTTGCTTTTGCATAGCTTAGAGCAATATCTCCGGCATTATTCATTGCAATACTGCTCATCCAATAATAATCTGTTCCCGGAGCATAAATTCCTTGTTGATAAATAGACCAAGTTCCGGAATTTTGTCTAAGTTCACACCAAAAAATACCTCTTTGAGAAGTACTTACTTTTACTGCCCAACTCAAAACGACAGAATTATATGAGCCGAAATTTTTCCATTGTGCTCTGTACATCAAACAACCTCCGATACCGTCGAGCTTTTGAGAAGTTCCGGGTTGCGGAATATCGTCCCAACCGGAATCGTAAGAACCGTCAAAAGATTGTGTAGGTAATGCACCGACTGAAGTAACAGTCATTGAAGGTGTTCCGCTCCAATCAACCGAAGCATTATATATATTAACGGCATCAATATTTCCGCCTCCCCATCCGTTGTCGGAATAAGAGAAAATAGGACAAGGTGTTCCTGCACCCGGCATAATACCGTCTGAGGCATCTGCAGGCAGAGGAACAAAGAAACCGCTTTGCGGCGGTGCAAATGATTGATATACAGCTTCGGCAGTTCCGTCACCGGCAAGCATTTTTGTTCTGTTAAAAGCAAATATTTTTTGTGCATAATTTGCCGTCATATAATAACCGTCTTGCCAAGCTGAGAATTTTAAGTAATCAGGAAAATCAGGAGAAGTAAATGTATATGTGTACCATACTCCTGTAGGATCGTTAGTTTCGGAAATTGCAATATGAATATCATTGGAGCTATCATCAAATTGGCTAAGGAACCATCTGTCGGCAGATTTGTCGAATAATACAATGGGGTCTCCGGCATTTCCGGTACTTGGTGTCCATAAATCACCAAGGATACCGGTGAGAATAATATTTCCGTTTGATTTATCATAAATTTGATAAGTTGTTGCATTTATCATTTGAATATAATAATTTGAACTGACGGCACCGCTCGGGTCAAAAGGGCGAAAACCCGAAGCAGTTTGTCCTGCCCAATTTTGCAAAGGTGCTTTTTCTGCATATTTTCCGAGACTTTTTTGTATTAAAGAAGGATCATTCCCATATTTGATTCCGTTTTTTTCAACTGTAAACGGAAAGGTTTGAACAGGCCTCCCTTTTTCGTCAGGATATTCCGAAAATGAATATGTTTTGTTTTCAACAATCGGATGTTCTGCAACAATTTCACGCAGAGGTTTTGTAATATTAAATTCAGAACAATGAATAATATGGGTTTTATTTTCCCATTTTATATTTAACATATTGTTGGTTTCGGATTTTTGAGAATAACCGTAATTAATATATAAAAATGATAAACTCAAAAGTAAAAGAATCGTTTTTTTCATATTAGTGAAATTAAAATTTGATTATTAAAATATTTGGCAATAAAAAATTTTCAGACTATTTATAATTTATAAATATCTTAAATTTAATATCAAAAACTATGATACAATATTAGTGTATTGGTTGCAATAAATTATTATTTTTTTTTACAAAATAACATTTAGTCGTTAAAAAGTTGTACTTTAATTACAGGGCTAAAACTTTGGTTGTTTTCAAAAGTTCAACAGCCGATATTTTTAAAGACTGTATGTATGCAGGAACCGGTATTTTGTATCGTGTTTATAAGGGATTTTTGTACAGATAAGTAAATTAATATATCTTTCGGAAATTTAATAATTTAAGATAAGTTTTTAATGTTTAAAATTATAACATTAATAATTGCTGTTGCTGTTTTAATATTTCTGATAAGTTCGGTGTTTATTTCATTGAATGAAAATGAAAAACATGCAGCATACAGATTATTGAGTTTATCCGTAATTTTTTCTTTATTGCTGTCAGTTCCTTTTATTTTTCACTTTAGTGAATTTTATTTTGCTGTTCTGTCGGGAATTTTTATACTCATAATTTTACTGTTGATTATTCCTGTTAAAGGAAAATTACATAAAACAGAAACACCGAAAACTCAGATTGATGAACGCAATATTATGTTTTCACGGGCAGAACTTATTCCGGAAACAGAAAGATTTATAAACTATTATTCCGAGCATCCCGAAAATCTTGAAAAGGATAATAAATTCAGAAAAAATTCCGGTTTATTACAAGCCGGAACTGCAAAATATAATTCCTTACTATTTGCACTTGCCGATGCGTCATTTTATACCGTTGAAAGTTTCAAATATAGAGTTGACGGAAAATTATCTGAAACTAAAATACCTGTTTCTCCGGAAAAAATTACTGAATTTATTAAAAAATATATGGAGTTTTCAGGTGCGAAAGCGTGCGGTGTTACGGAATTAAAAAAATATCATTTATACAGTTACGGGGGCAGGGGAGGTGCATACGGTAAAAAACTTACAAACACGCATAAATTTGCGATTGCAATAACTGTTGAGATGTCAAAAAAGATGACCGATACGGCACCGGCAGCCCCAACAGTTACCGAATCGGCAAGGCAATATCTCGAAGTCGGTAAATTAGCGGTACAATTAGCTGCATTTATCAGAAATACAGGCTATTCCGCCAGGGCTCATATTGACGGAAATTATGAAGTAATTTGTCCGCTTGTTGCAAAAGATGCAGGATTGGGTGAAATTGGTCGTATGGGTTTGCTGATGACCCCGGAATTAGGTCCGCGTGTACGAATTGCAGTTGTAACAACTTCATTAGAAATGATTCCTGATAATCAGTTTCAGGAAAATTCGGTAATTGATTTTTGTATTCAATGTAAGAAATGTGCTGTTACTTGTCCTTCACAAGCTATTTCATTTTCCGACAGAGAAAAAATAAACGAAGTAATTCGTTGGCAGATAAACCAGGAAGCTTGTTATACATATTGGACAAAATCCGGTACGGATTGCAGTAAATGTCTGCAAGTTTGTCCGTATTCACATCCAAATAATTTTTTACATAATATAGTGAGAAAAGGAATAAAAAATTCTGTTATTTTTCGTAAATTTGCTTTAACAGGTGATGATTTTTTATACGGTAAAAAACCAAAAGCAAAAGCATTCCCGGAATTTATGAAAATAGATGTTAATAACTGATATACAGATAAACGCATACTTATAAAAATATTAAATAAAAGACTATGGAACATGCAGTAATTACCGGAAGTTCTTCGGGAATAGGATTTGGTTTGGCAACAGAATTTTTAAAGAACGGATTTTCTGTTACAATTTCGGGCAAAAACGATGAAAAACTTAACAGTGCGGGAGGAAAACTAATAAAAAGCTTCTCAAAAAATTCTGTGCATATTCAAACTTGCGATGTTCGTTCATGTTCTGATATAAAGAATTTATGGAATTCTGCAAAGAACAGGTTCGGACACGTTGATATTTGGATAAATAATGCCGGAACAGGACAAGATTTTATTTTTATTAAAGATTTAGAAGAAGATGCAATTAATTTAATTATTGATACAAACATCAAAGGTGTCATTCAAGCAAGTCGAATTATTTATAATAAAATGTCGGAACAGGGTTTTGGTGCCGTTTATAATATGGAAGGTTTCGGAAGTGACGGAAGAAAAATGCAAAAAATGAGTATTTACGGAACATCGAAATCAGCACTGAGCTATTTTACCAAAAGTTTTATAAAAGAAACAATACATTCACCTGTGATAATCGGAACAATAAGTCCGGGAATGGTGTTGACGGATTTGTTTTTAAGACCTGCCGACAGAGATGTGAAAGAAGCGAAACATTTTTTGAAAATTACAAATATTTTGGCAGATAAGGTTGAAACAGTAACACCTTGGTTGGTAAATAAAATGATAAATAATACGACACACGGTAAATCATTTAATTGGTTAAATTCAAGAAAAGTAACGGCTCGTTTTATAAGTTCTTTATTCAGAAAAAGAAAATTATTATACCCTGCAGACCTCAACATAAAAACAAATTAATAATTATTTTTTTTTAAATTAAAAATAGCTTAATTTTGCACGCACAAATTGCGGATGTGGCGAAATTGGCAGACGCGCTAGACTTAGGATCTTGTGCCGCGAGGCGTGGGGGTTCGAGTCCCTTCATCCGCACAAACCGCTTGTGTTACAGGCGGTTTTTTAATTTTTTAAATTGATTTTAATTTTATGGAGATAACAAAAACAAACAAAGATGAATTGAATGCCGTAATTTCATTGAAAATATCGGCGGAAGATTATGCCCCGGCAGTTGAAAAGGAACTTAAATCCTATCAAAAAACTGCACAAATAAAAGGATTTCGACCGGGTAAAGCACCTATGGGTTTAATTAAAAAATTAGCAGGAAATCAAATTGTTATGCAGGAACTGGATAAAATGGTTTCTGATAAACTGACACAATATTTAATTGATGAAAAATTAGATATTCTCGGACAACCATTACCGTCTGACGACCAACAACCTGTTGATATTATAAATGAAAAAGAACATGAATTTTTGTTTGATATCGGTTTGGCTCCTGAAATAAATTTTGAAATTAATGAGAAAATCCAAATTCCGTACTATAAAATTAAAATTGATGATGCTTTAATTGACGAAGAAATTAAAAGACATCAAAATCAATTTGCAACTGCGGAACAAAGTGAAAAAGTTGAAGCAAATTCATACCTTAAAGGAAATGTAACTCAAACAGATAAAACAGGAAAACCCGTTGAAGAAGGAATTTTTTCCGAAGATACCCTTATTGCCGTTGATGTAATAAAAGATGAAAAAGAAAAAGAAAAATTTCTCGGTGCAAAATTAAATGATGTTGTTGTATTCGACATTAAAAAAGCATTTCCGAATAATACGGAAATTGCCGGTATTTTAAAAATTGATTCCGCTGAAGTTGATGCACTTGAGCCTGATTTTAATTTTTTAATTTCAGAAATTACAAGCTACACTCCGGCAAAAATTAATCAGGAACTTTTCGATAAAGTTTACGGAAAAGATACTGTGAAGAATGAGGAAGAATATCGTGAAAAAATTAAAGAAAATATTGCAAAAGTGTATGCCGACGAATCAAAATATCGATTTGCCGTTGATGCCAAAGAAATATTAACTGAAACAGCTGCCGTAAAATTACCCGACGAATTTTTAAAAAAGTGGCTTAAAGTTACAGACCGAGAAGGTAAACTGAATGATGAAATTCTTGAAAAAGAATATCCTGTTTTCAGTAAAGATACTCAATGGCAATTATTAAAAGGTGAAATTGCAAAAACTGAGGATATTAAAATAAGCGAAGAAGAAATACGAGAAGAATCAAAACGATTTACCGAAGCTCAATTTATTCAGTACGGTTTGCCTTTATCTTCAATAAGTGATGAACATATGCAAAGTTTCATTGATAAAAATTTGGAAAAACAGGAAGATCGTAATAAGTTTGCAGAAAAAGCAATGGAAAATAAAGTCTTCGATTCTGTAAAAGAAAAAGTTAAAATACAAGAAAAAGAAATTTCGGTTGATGATTTTAAAAAATTATATGAACAAAATTAAAATTCAATACTATGAACGTTAATGAATTTAATACATATGCAACAAAGCATAAGGGCATCAGCAGCCTGAATTTACATAAATATTATAAAGCTGTTCAAAACAGTTATATTTCGCCGACTATTATTGAAGAACGACAATTAAATGTTGCACAAATGGATGTTTTTTCAAGATTGATGATGGACAGAATTATATTTTTGGGCTTACCGATAGATGATTATGTTGCAAATATCATTCAGGCTCAATTACTGTTTTTGGAATCTTCAGATCCGTCAAAAGACATTCAAATTTATATTAATTCACCCGGCGGCGGAGTGTATGCCGGACTGGGAATTTATGATACCATGCAATATATAACACCTGATGTTGCAACCACGTGTACCGGAATAGCAGCATCAATGGCAGCCGTGTTATTGGCAGCAGGTGCTAAGGATAAAAGAGCCGCTTTAAAACATTCCAGAATAATGATTCATCAGCCGATGGGCGGTGCTCAGGGACAAGTTTCCGATATTGAAATTACATATAATGAAATTAAAAAACTTAAAGACGAATTATTTCAAATTATAGCGAAACATACCGGTAAAACTTTTAAAAAAATTGAAAAAGATTCTGACAGAGATTATTGGATGAAATCGGAAGAAGCTAAAGCATACGGAATGATTGATCGTATTTTGGTAAATGACAAATAAGAAAGCAATTAACAATTGAAAATTCATAATTTATAATTCATTTAAATGGATAAGTGTTCTTTTTGCGGCAGGAAACGTTCTGAAGTTAATTTATTAATTTCGGGTGTTACAGGTTTTATTTGTGATGAATGTTCTGCTCGTGCTTATGAAATAATTAAAGAAGAAAAACTTACAGGGAAAGAAAAAAGTAAATTTGATATTAACAAAATTAAAGTAAAAAAACCTGTTGAAATTAAAGAATTTCTTGATCAATACATTATAGGTCAGGAATACGCAAAAAAAGTTTTGTCTGTTGCCGTTTATAATCATTATAAAAGATTATCTGTTTCAGATATTACAGATAATGACGGTGTTGAAATTGATAAATCAAACATTATTATGGTCGGTGAAACCGGAACCGGAAAAACGCTGATTGCAAAAACTATTGCAAAAATGTTACATGTTCCGTTTACGATTGTTGATGCAACGGTTTTAACCGAAGCCGGTTATGTGGGTGAAGATATTGAAAGTTTACTGACAAGACTTTTGCAGGCGGCAGATTACAATGTTGAGAAAGCCGAACAGGGAATAGTTTTTATTGATGAAATAGATAAAATTGCCCGAAAAGGTGATAATCCTTCAATTACCAGAGATGTTTCCGGAGAAGGTGTTCAGCAGGGATTATTAAAATTATTGGAAGGTGCCGTAGTAAATGTTCCTCCCCAAGGCGGGCGTAAGCATCCGGAACAAAAAATGATTCCGGTTAATACAAAGCATATTCTTTTTATTGCCGGCGGTGCTTTTGACGGAATAGAAAAACAAATTGCCCGAAGATTAAATACACAGGTTGTCGGTTTTGATAAGCAGGAAAAAAATCAGATTGATAAAGAAAATTTCCTGCAGTATGTTTCTCCTCAGGATTTAAAATCTTTTGGTTTAATACCGGAAATTATCGGCAGAATGCCTGTTCTGACTTATTTAAATCCTTTAGACAAAAAAGCATTGCGAGCCATTTTAACAGAACCCAAAAATTCTATCATTAAACAATATATTAAGTTATTCAAAATAGATAAAATTGATTTACATATCAATGATAATGTTTTGGAATATATTGTGGATAGGGCAATTGAGTATAAAATCGGTGCCAGAGGTTTACGCTCAATTTGTGAAGTAATTATGACTGATGCTATGTTTGAATTACCTTCAAAAAAAGTGAAAAAATTTACGATTGATTTGAAATATGCAAAATCAAAATTAGAGAAAACGAATATTAAAAAATTGAAAGTTGCATAATTGATTATGAATCGACAAAGACAATAATTTTACCTCTTTCAGAATGTCATATTTTATATAAATTATGGCTTAATCGTTGAATTTGTCGGAAAGAAAATAATAAACCGGAATACTTCGAGTTTAAAAATTCACATGAAATCCCAGAAATATACCGTTTTTGCGAATACCCGGTTTATGAATGTGAGTTATTCTGCGAAAATAATTAACACTTAAAAAATTCAGAATATTCTCAACACCCAAACCGATTTCGATGTACGGAATTTTTACATCAGTCATATTATCCGGAAATTGAAGAACTTCTTTATTTTTATCGTTTATACTTCCCCAAACACCTTTTGCATATATCACTTCACGAAATTTTAGTTTCCTGATTAAAGGTATTCTGTTTAAAATCAGACCGTTAAAATGATGCTCTGCAAAAAAACTGAGATATTCATCGCTTGCAAATTCATAATAATTAATCAGATTAAAAGAACGCATATTATATACAATGCCGGAATTGCCTTCATGCAGTTTCAGTAAAGGGAAAGGCACATTTCCGAAAATTTTTCCGGCTTCAATGTAATAAACTGTTTTTCCGAGAAATCCGAATATTATAAAATGTTTTAACCCGACAGTAAATTTATGATATATATAGTTGCTGTTCCAAAAATTCGGAAAACCGTAAGTATATTGAAATTCTATAATCGGGAATAATGACCCTAAAGACTGGCGGTTAAAAACTGAAGAAATATATTCCTCATTAATGCCGAAATGTGCACTTATCGTAATTTCAGATGCGTTAATTACCGGAACTGTATTTATAGACATATCATAAAAATGAATACTGTCGGTAGGCATAATTTTTTTATGCGTAAAAAAAACTGTTGCCGTTAAACTTTTAAAAACATCACGTTCAATTCCGGTTTCAAAATTTTCAATGTGTAATAATTTATCATTCTTTCCGGAAATAGAAAAGATATTATCCGAGCCGAAATCTCCGAGATTAGCACCGAGTTGAATTAAATCTCTGCTGAAATTAATACGTGCAAGAGTCCAAGGGCTGCGAGTTATTTTAATTTTTGATCCGACACCGAATTTAAATTTTTTATCTCTTGTTCCGTATGCCGTATAGCCGTTAAGTTCAATTAATTTGCTGAAATTATTACTTGTTCTGAAACCTGCCCTGAAACGATTGCCTTCAATAGCATTTCTGCTGAAAATTTTATAATAAGGTCCTATTTCAATGTATTTTCTTTTTAAATAACCGGTTCCGATTAAGTAAACAAAATTTTCAATTATTTTAAAAGTCGGTTGATTTTTAACCGAATCTACCATATTGTAAATCTGTTTTTCTTTAGGACTTAATTTTATATGGCGTAAATTTTTCCATTTTGCAGAATCATATTTTGCAGCATTATCTTCAATTTCAATATCTCTGAATTCCGAAGGAGGAAAAAAAATTGCCGGAAATTCAGGGTTTATTTTTATTTTACGTCGTGAGGTATATTTTCTGCCGAAAAATCCGGTTGTAAATTTTGATATATTAAAATCAATAAAAAATTCTTCTTTTGAAGGAAAGAAAAAACCGTTTTCTGTTTTTTCGTAATCTTTTTTTACGTAAAAGTCTGAAACAAAATCAAGATTTGCTGTTTTTGACATATTTGCGTCAATTCGTTTTAATGCAAAACTTGTATCCGCTATCCACATGTCTCCTTGAAAAGTATATTCATGCTTTCGTTTCGGGCTGAAAGTCAGGTGATAACAGATTGAGTTGTCGATTAATGCCGTATCAATTAAGAAGTATTTGTAAACAAAGGGTCCGGAAAGAGATAAGGGGCTGACAAATTCTTTGTCAATAATTTTGATGTAGCTTTTATAAAAATTAAAATCAACATACATTTGTCCGGTAAATTGACTTACACTCAAATTTTTTACACCTGAAATATTGCTTGCAATTATTTTTTCTTTTCTGTGACGCGGAAAATTTTGAAAATAATAATCGGATAAGGTTTCGGAAAGAAGAAGCGGCATATATCTTTTTCCGGTTGCTGCCGAAGTGTCAATACCGGCAAAAGCATAACTGAAATCTTTAAGAAATTTTTCGTTTTTTAATTTTTTACTGAAATTGTTTAAATCTATTTCAAATTTAGTATATTGCTCATAACTATATGAAGATAAGCGATTTATATTATTTCTTTTTTTGTTCCTGATAACTTTTTTTATCAATATTAAAGCCGGGTTTTTCCCGGGTTTCACTATAACTTCTCCGAGCTTATACATATCGGGTTTAAGAAAAACGGTAATTTCCCGGTAATTTCCGGATTTTATTTTTACGGTATCACTATTGTATCCGATGCAGCTAATAATAATATATTCTGAATTTGTATTTGATTTTATAAAAAAGTTTCCGTCATAATCTGACACACAACCGATATTTGTTCCTGAGAAAACAATACTTGCGAAAGGTATTCCTTCATGAGTCTCAAAATCACGAATTTCTCCTCTGATTTTAGTTTGAGACCGTAAGGCGGTTGATATTTCTAATAAAAGAAATAATATTGACAGTAATTTGTTCATTAATGAATTTATATTTTGGTGCTAAAATAAAAAAAACTTTGCATGTAAGAACAGTGCAAAGTTTTTTATAAAAATAAGTATTATTTAATTTGCCATTTCAGACATAAATTTTATTCTTACCAAACGAATTTCTTCTTCCGTAAAATTTTCTTCACCTAATTCTGTGAGGGCATCCTCAATTGAGTCGGTATCAGATTCAGAAAAATAGTCATAAATATCGTCAATATTTTCTTCATCAATTGTGAGGTCAATATAATAATCAATATTAAGTTTGGTCCCTGAATTAATAATAGCTTCAATTTCTGTAATCAATTCGCTGATAGACAGCCCTTTGGATTTGGCAATATCTTCTAAATTTACTTTTCTGTCAATATTTTGAATGATATACACTTTTACGCCGGATTTTTTTACGACAGATTTTACTATTAAGTCCTGTGGTCTGTCAATATTGAATTCTTTAACATATTCGGCAATCAGTTTTATAAATTCTTTTCCGTATTTTGCAGCTTTTCCGTTCCCTACACCTTGTATCGAAGTTAATTCGTCAAGTGTTACGGGAAATCTTGTTGCCATATCTTCCAGTGAAGGGTCTTGAAAAATAACATAAGGCGGGACTTCCATTTTTTTAGAAAGGTCTTTTCTTAAACCTTTGAGCATTTTAAAAAGAATTTCATCACCGGCACCGCTTCCGCTTCCGTGATTTAATTGAATATCTTCATCACCCTCTTCACCTTCTTCATAGCGGTGAGCTTCCGAAATTTCTATGGGATACGGTTTTTTTATAAATGCTCTTCCGGCTTTTGTTAATTTTAAAATTCCGTATTGGTCAATATCTTTTTCTAAAAAATAATTGATTAATGTTTGTCTTGCTATTGATTCCCAAAATCTTTCATCTTTTTCATCTCCGGAACCGAAAAGTTCTGATTGATCGTGTTTGAACGATTTAATTGCAGAAGTAGCATTTCCGGAAAGGATATTGGCTATGTGTTCGCTTTTGTATTGTTCGTTTAATGAATCTACGGCTTTTAAGAATTTCAGAATATAATCTTTACCTTCAAATTTTTTCTTCGGATTTAAACAGTTATCACAATTACCGCAGTCTTCTTCTAATTTTTCGCCGAAATAATTTAGTAAAATTTTAGGACGACATACTGACGTTTCGGCATAGGCAATGGTTTCGAGCAGAAGTTGTTTTCCTATTTCCTGCTCGGCTACAGGTTTACCCTGCATAAATTTTTCAAGTTTTTGAATATCTTTATAGCTGTAAAAAGTAATACACTTCCCTTCGCCGCCGTCTCTTCCGGCTCTTCCTGTTTCTTGATAATAGCCTTCCAAACTTTTTGGTATGTCGTAGTGAATGACAAATCGAACATCGGGTTTGTCAATACCCATTCCGAAAGCAATTGTGGCAACAATTACATCAACTTCTTCCATTAAAAACATATCCTGATGTTTGGAACGTGTCTTTGAATCCATACCTGCATGGTATGCAAGTGCTTTAATATCATTAATTTGAAGAACTTCTGCAAGTTCCTCAACTTTTTTTCTGCTTAAACAATAAATAATACCGGATTTTCCTTTATTCTCTTTTATAAATCGGATAATTTGTTTTTCGGGTTTAACTTTCGGACGAACTTCATAGTATAAATTCGATCTGTAAAAGGATGCTTTAAAAATTGTTGCATCTAAAATATCTAAATTTTTAAGAATGTCGTGTTGTACTTTAGGCGTTGCCGTAGCAGTAAGTGCAATAATCGGAGCTCTGCCAATTTTATCGATTACAGGTCTTATTTTTCGGTATTCGGGTCTGAAATCATGCCCCCATTCAGAAATACAGTGTGCTTCGTCTATTGCATAAAATGAGATTTTTATGGTTTTTAAAAAGTCGGCATTTTCTTCTTTAGTAAGAGACTCCGGTGCCACATACAAAAGTTTTGTTTTACCTTTTATGACATCATCTCTTACTTGCTTTAATTGTGTTTTATTCAAGGATGAATTCATAAAATGTGCAATAGAATCATCTTTATTATAGCCTCGCATAGCATCAACCTGATTCTTCATTAATGCAATTAAAGGAGAAACGACTATGGCTGTCCCTTCAATAATTAACGAAGGAAGTTGGTAAGTCAGTGACTTTCCTCCGCCTGTCGGCATCAATACAAAAGAATCTTTCCCGTTTAAAACATTTTTAATAATTTCTTCTTGCTCTCCTTTATATGTGTCGAAGCCGAAGTTCTTTCGGAGTATTTTACTCAGATCTAAATTTTTAACATCCATTTTTATCAGTCGTATCTTTAAATTTAAATATTGTTTGAAATATTTTTAATATATATTTGTAGCTAAATTAAGAATAAAATTACACAAAAAATTAATTCTGCAAAAAAATAAAAAAAAAACGTGAAAAATCTACAGCAAATTGTTAAAACAGCACGCAAAGTTATACGTAAAGAATCGGAATCTGTTTCAAAACTTAGTGAATTTATTGATGAAACGTTTGCAAAATGTGTAAATCTTATTCAAGAGAGTAACGGAAGGGTTATTATTACCGGAATTGGTAAAAGTGCAATTATTGCCGAAAAAATTACGGCTACTTTAAATTCTACCGGAACTCCTTCTGTTTTTATGCATGCTGCCGATGCTATTCATGGTGATTTGGGTATTGTAAAACCCGAAGATATTGTAATTTGTTTGTCAAAAAGCGGAAATACTCCGGAAATAAAAGTTTTAGTACCTTATATAAAGAGATTCGGTAATATTTTAATTGCTTTTGTATCTAATGCAGATTCATTTTTGGCTAAACAAGCTGATTATGTAATCAGAACAACTATAGAATCTGAAGCGTGCCCGAATAATTTAGTGCCTACTTCCAGTACTACTGCACAGCTTGTAATGGGAGATGCTTTGGCAGTCAGTTTGTTAGATGCTCGAAATTTTTCTGACAGAGATTTTGCAAAATTGCATCCCGGAGGTGCACTTGGAAAACAGCTTTATATGCGAGTGAATGATTTATACAGAATGAATGAAGCACCGAAAGTTTTTAAGGATGACAAATTAAAAGAAGTAATTATTGAGATTTCCGAAAAAAGATTGGGTGCGACTGCTGTATTAGATGAAAATAATAATTTGGCAGGTATTATTACTGACGGAGATTTAAGAAGGATGTTAGCTAAAACAAATTCGTTGGCAAATATTACGGCAGAAGATATTATGAGTAAAAATCCGAAGACAATCAATTCGGATGCTTTTGCAATTAATGCCTTTGAAATAATGCGAAAAAATAATATCACATCTTTAATTGTTACTGAAGGAGAACAATATTTAGGAATTGTTCATCTTCATGATATGTTAAAAGAAGGATTTGTTTAAAAATGAATTTATAAAATATAAAAAGTAACATTAATTTAAAAATGGGAAATAAAAAACCGAACGAAATGTCATTTTTGGAACATTTAGATGCTTTAAGAAAACATTTAATACGTTCAATTTTATTTATTATCATATTTGCTTTTGCAGCATTTTTTTTTAAAGATTTTGTTTTTAATGATATTTTATTAGCACCTAAAATGCCGAGTTTCATTACTAACAGAACAATGTGTCGATTGAGTGATTTTTTGGGGACGAAATCTCTTTGTATTAATCAAAAACCGTTCAGTATTATTAATATTAAAATGACAGGTCAGTTTATGACCCATATTACTGTTTCATTAATTATAGGTTTGGTAGTTGCATTTCCCTTTGTTTTTAATGAGTTCTGGAAATTTTTAAAACCGGCATTGAAAAAGAAAGAGATTAGTAACAGCCGAGGGGCTGTATTTTTTGCTTCGGTATTATTTTCACTCGGTGCATTATTCGGTTATTACATTATTGTTCCCTTATCTATGAATTTTTTAGGTAATTATAATGTCAGTCCCGAAGTTGTTAATAAAATAAATTTAAATTCTTATATCCAAACGTTTACTTCTGTTGTTCTGGCATCTGCCGTTGTTTTCGAATTGCCGGTTCTGATTTTCTTTTTAAGTAAAATCGGTTTGGTTACCCCGAAATTTTTAAAAAAATATCGAAAACATTCCTTGGTTGTTATCTTAGCTTTATCGGCAATAATTACACCTCCCGATATTTTTTCTCAAATTTTAGTGAGTTTACCTTTGTGGCTTTTGTATGAAATCGGTATCGGAATTTCAAAACGTGTTGAAAAAAGAAATGCAAAGAAATTTTTACCGGATGTTGTCGAAAAATAAAGTATTTTTACTTTTTACTTTCAATTTCATCGGCAATCATCCAGCCATGGGCTGTTGCATATATGATGGAACGTGTTAAGCCTGAGCAATCTCCTCCGAATTTTAAATTGTTGAATTTTTTATTATCTAAAACATTTGAATAAAATTTTATTTCGGGTGCATAAACTAAATTATCATCAGCAGCAATTCCGGGAATAACTTTTTCTAAATTCTCAATAAAATCAATAATACTTTCAATAATTCTGCGAGGAAATGCTAAGTTTATATCACCTAAAATATAATGTTCGGATGAAAGTGTGGGCAGCACTCTGTACAAATGTTTTGATCTTTTAGAATTTTTGAATTTTGCATAAGTTTGCAGAATAACTCTATCTTCTCCGGCAAGGAGATTTGATAATTTAGCTATGTATGAACCAAAACCGGTAGGATCGTTAAACGGTTGCGTAAGTTCAACTGTTGTAAGAATTGCAAAGTTTGTATTCGTACTTTTTTCTTTGAGCTTTGCATGACCGTTTACCGTTACAAAATCACCGTAATTTTCTCTGACAACATAACCCGAAGGATTGTTGCAAAAAGTTCGAACCATGTAACCCGTTCTGCTCTTGTATTTTATCTTAAATTCATACATTTCTTTATTTAAGTCGGCAACAATATGGTCGGGGACTTCGTAGCGAATTCCCAAATCAAGATTCTTATTATTTAAAACTAAATCAGGATGTTTTTCAATAATATTTTTTATTAATTTATGACCGCTTCTGCCGACGGCTGTCAAAACGAAATCGTAAGAATCATTTCTGTCAATAATAATTTTATTTCCTTCAAAATGTATATTTTCTACTTTATGATTAAAATGAAAATGTATATTTTTATGTGATTTAAATTCTTCAAAAATATTATAAAGGACTTTTTTTAATTGGTCAGTTCCCAAATGATAAAAATCAGATTTAACGGGCATAAACCCTTCTTTATAAAAAGTTTCGTAATATTCTTGTGTTTTAAAAGATTTTCCGGTTTCATATTCGTTGCTGCCTGATTTTTCAATGTAATAATCTGCCAGTTTTTTTTGCAAATTTACATCAATGTCAATATTTCCTCCCATTTCCTTTGAAACAAACAATTTACCGTCTGCTCTGATACCTGAAATACTCGAAGAGTAAATATCTTTTCCTTGTTCGAAAACATGAATTTCATGTTCTGTTCCTTTTAATCGTTCAATAAATCCTATGGCTGCTGCTCCGAACCCGATAACTGCTGTTTTCATATTAAAATTTTGTACAAAAATAAAGAGTTAAACTAAAGGGACAAACAAAAAGTTTAATTGTTGAAACTTTGTAATTTATTTTAAAATAAACTTTTATATTTCTTGTTTTGAAATCTCTTTTAATAATACTACATTTGTGCTTTTAATATCTTTTGTTAATCATATCTAATAAACAGACTAAAATGAGTAAAAAAAACAATAAATATTTGCCGTATATTGTAGGAGTTATTCTTTTCTTTTTTTATCAATCTCCTATTTTTATCCGCAATTGGAAGGAAAAAAGTTAATCCAGCACGATAAAAAAACTTGGATGGGCGGGTCTCATGAAATAAATAAGTATGAAAAAGAAACCGGGATTCATTCATTTTGGACAAATTCAATGTTCGGGGGTATGCCGACATATTTAGTTACAAATTATGCTCCTTCAAACGTAAATAAATATTTTTATCAAATACTGGATTTTAATCATAAAATGCGCCCGGCAAGTTTTGTTTTTATGCTTTTGTTAGGTTTTTTTATTGCTTTATTACTTTTTGGTGTTGATCCTTGGTTGAGTATTGTCGGAGCGATTGCTTTTGGTTTTTCATCCTATTTTTTTATAATAATTGAAGCGGGGCATATCACAAAAGTTGTGGCTATGGCATACATGGCTCCGATTGTTGCGGGAATTTATCATGCATACAGGAAAGATATTTTAATCGGCACAATTGTAACTTCAATCTTTCTTGCATTACAATTACTTGTTAATCATTTGCAAATAACTTATTATACATTACTTGTCGTATTAATTTATTTAGTATTTGAATTTGTTTATACTGTTAAAACAAAAGTGTGGAAGAAGTTTTTTAAAGCATCAAGTTTTCTTTTTATAGGTGCATTACTTGCAGTTTCTACAAATTTTTCTCAAATAATTACAACTTACGATTACGGAAAAGATTCTACAAGAGGAAAATCGGAACTTTCTGATAATCAACACAATAAAACTTCGGGTTTAGACAAAGATTATGCAACGGCATGGAGTTACGGAAAATTGGAAACTTTTAATTTATTGGTTCCCGATTTAATGGGCGGTGCTTCATCGGGAGAATTATCAAAAGAATCGGAAACATATAAAACGTTAAAAAAATTAGGAGCACCGAATCCTGACAATATTATTAAAAGATTACCTCTTTATTGGGGTCCTCAACCGTTTACTTCGGGTCCTGTTTACATCGGAGCCCTTGTTATATTTTTGTTTGTATTAGGAATGTTTTTGGTTAAAGGAAATATTAAATGGTGGCTTTTTGCCGCAACTTTATTGTCGATATTTTTAGCTTGGGGAAAAAATTTTATGCCTTTAACCGATTTATTTTTAGATTATTTTCCTATGTATAATAAATTCAGAACCGTATCAATGATATTGGTAATTGCCGAATTTACGATTCCCCTTTTGGGAATTTTGGCTCTGAAAAATATAATTGAAGGCAAAACAGACAAAAAAGAGATATTAAAGGCTTTGAAATGGTCTTCAATTATACTCGGAGGTATTTTATTATTTTTATTAATACCCGGAGTTTTATCTTTTAAAGCAGATACCGATGCTCAAATGTTTCAAAACTGGCCTAAAGAATTAGTAAGTGCATTAGAAAAAGACAGAGCATCTTTATTTTATTCGGATATTTTTCGGTCATTAATTTTTATTTTGGTCGGAATTGCTGCGATTTGGGCTTTTGTAAAACAAAAAATAAATAAAAAAGTATTCCTTGTAGTTTTGGGACTTGCTATTTTGGCTGATCTTGCAGGTGTTGACAGCAGATATTTAAACAGTGAAGATTTTGTTTCTGCAAGAAAAGAGAAGCAACCTTTTATTGAGAGCCAAGCTGATAAATTTATCCTGAAGGATACAGATAAAGATTTCAGAGTATTGAATCTTACGGTCAGTACGTTCAATGATGCAAGTACTTCATATTTCCATAAATCAATAGGCGGTTACCATGGTGCAAAATTAAGAAGATATCAGGATATTATTGACAGAGTATTGCAGCCTGAAATTTCATACTTAATTAATACGCTTAAACAGAAAGAAGTAACAGAACAAGATGTTCAATCTGTATTATCTCAATTATCGGGATTAAATATGTTAAATACAAAATACATAATAATTGATCCTAATACTTTACCTTTAATGAATAATTTCAGTTTAGGAAATGCTTGGTTTGTAAGTTATATAAAATCGGTACAAAATGCTGACGAAGAAATTAAATCAGTTCAAAAATTCAGTCCGGAACTGACAGCCGTAGTTGATAAAAGATTTAAAGAAAATTTCTTCAAATTCAGATTAGACAGTGCGGCAACCATCACATTAACAGATTATAAGCCTAATTATTTGTCTTATAAAACAAATACTCACAGCGATCAGTTAGCTGTTTTCTCCGAGATATATTATGCAAAAGGTTGGCAAGCATATATTGACGGAAAACCCGTTCCTCATTTCAGAGCTGACTATATTTTGCGAGCTATGAAAATACCTGAAGGTATTCATAAGATTGAATTTAAATTTGAGCCTTCGATTTGGAAAACCGGAAACAGTATTTCTCTGATAGGCTCTGTTTTATTTGTGTTGTTTATTTTGGGCGGTTTGTTTTGGATAATTAAGAAGAAGAAAATAAAAGAAAAACAATAAATATGATATTTATTACAAATTTCAATAAAAATAATTTATTCTTAGATGAGAGCTGAAAAAGTATTAATAACAGGATGCGGAGGTATGTTAGGGAAATCCGTTTATAAGGAGTTTATATTAAAATATACGGATGTATTGGCAACGGATATTGATTTAAATGAGGAATGGTTGTCTTACATGGATGTCAGAGATATTCAGAACTGTGAAAAGATTTTTGAACAGTTTAAGCCTGATATTGTATTGCATTTAGCTGCTCTTACCGATTTGGAATATTGTGAGACTAATCAAAATGATTCTTGGCTGACTAATGCCTTGGGTACTGAGAATATTTCAATTCTTTCTGATAAATATAATGCAGAACTTATTTATATAAGTACTGCCGGTATTTTTGACGGGGAGAAAGAATATTTTAATGATTTTGACAGACCAAATCCGTTGAGTATATATGCAAAATCTAAATATCATGGAGAAGTATTTGTACAACAAACAGTTGCACGATATTATATTTTTCGTGCCGGTTGGATGATGGGTGGCGGAATAGAAAAAGACAAAAAGTTTATTGGTAAAATATTCAGGCAGATTTTTAACGGTAATAAAGAACTTTTTGTTGTTGATGATAAATTGGGAACACCGACTTATACTGCAAATTTTGCATTAGGAATATATAATACCATTCAAACAGGATATTACGGATTATACAACCAAGTCTGTAAAGGTTCTTGTTCGCGATTGGATGTTGCAAAATTATTTATTGAATATTTGGGAATTAAGGATGAAATAAAAATTACAAAAGTCAATTCCGATTACTTTTCTGAAGAATATTTTGCTCCGCGACCTTATTCTGAGAAACTTGTCAATCTTAAATTAGAAGCAAGAAAAATTAACTCAATGAAAGATTGGAAAGTATGTTTAAAAGAATATACTGACGAATTTAAAAGTTATCTTGAAAATAATTAATTAAGTGAAATCACATCCTATTCTTTCGGTAGTTATTTGTGCATATAATCGGGCTGAGTTTCTTTATAAAAGTTTGACAGCTTTGAATAATCAGACTGCAAATAAAAATGTGTATCAAGTTATTGTAGTTGATAATAATTCAACAGATAACACAAAACAAATTTGTTTGCAATTTATTAAGGATAACCCCGATTTTCATTTGAAATATTATACAGAAACTAAACAAGGATTATCGTTTGCAAGAAATAAAGGTATAGAAGTTTCTGATACTGAATTAATATCATATATAGATGATGACGGTATCGCTCGGGAAGATTATGTTGAAAATTTGTTAAAAGCATTTGAGGAAAATTCAAAATACAGTGCATTAGGAGGAAAAGTCGAACCCATTTATGAAAATGGAAAAGAACCTCTTTGGATGAGCAAATATGTTTTTGGGATTGTGTCAAAAGTAGATTACGGAAATAAGCAAAAAAAGTTTCCGAAGAAATTTCCTGTCGGATGTAATATGGCATTTAAAAAAGATATTTTAATTAAAATCGGAGGATTTAATACCGATTTGGTTTATCGAGGTGATGAAAAATATGTTTTTTTAAAATTAAATAAAGCAAATGTTAAGACCTTATATGCTCCGAATGTATTTGTAAATCATTTTATCGAAACTTTCAGAACAAGTCCTGAGCATGTTAATAAAGTGAGCAAATCAATTGGAGCAAGTGAGAAATTACGGTTGCAGACAGAACCATGGTTTAAAACCGTGTTTAAATTTTGCGAATATATTTATAAATTTACGGGTGCTGTTATACTATACTTCTTATTTTTTTTAAAAAGACAACCATTAAAAGGTAAATATTGTGTTAAGGTTATGTATTATACTATATTAGGATTTTTTAAAGAAAATAAATTCAGTCAATTGTAAAAAAGTATTATTATGCAGGTATCATACATTTTAAAGTCCAAATTTCAAATATTTATTGAAAATTTTCTTATATCAATAAAATCTATAATTAAGGTACTTACTCTTTCGAAAAAGAATCAATTTCCTAAAAATAAAACGATAAAAGAAGAATGTGTAATTCTCGGAAACGGACCATCGCTTAATGAGACAGTTAATAATCATAGTCGTTTTATGTCAGATAAGACATTGATATGTGTAAATCATTTTGCATCCTCTGAACTTTACGAAAAATTAAAACCGGAAATTTATGTAATTATTGCTCCTGAATTATGGTTAGATAATGTTGAAGACATTTACAAACAAAAAGGCAAAGTATTATTTCGAGATATTTCAACAAAAACTAAATGGCCTATTATGCTTTTTATTAGTATTGGAGCAAAAAAATACGAACATAAATTTGAAGAATTTAAAAAGAATAAAAATATCAGTATTTTTTATATTAATACCACGGGTGTTGAGGGATTTAAAAACTTAATTTTTTATTTATACAAAAAAAGACTGGGAATGCCGCGACCTCATAACGTTTTAATTCCTTCATTGATGTTATCAATATATTTTCGCTTTAAAAAAATATACTTGACCGGGACTGATCACGATTGGTTAAAATATATAATTGTAGGACAAGACAATAAAGTTTATTTAACACAAAAGCATTTTTATGACGAAAAAACCGCAACACCGCAGCCAATGCTTCTTGTTGGCAAAGGGGAAAGGCGATTGCACGAAATTCTTGATAAATTCAGGATTTCGCTTAAAGGATATTTTATTATCAGAGAATTTGCAGAACAAAATAATTGTCAAATAATTAATCTTACTCCAAATTCTTTTATTGATGCTTTTGAGAAAAAAATACTTGTAAATGGACAAATCAATTAATATTCTTATAGTTATTCCTGCTCGAGGTGGATCTAAAGGAATTCCCAGAAAAAATATTAGAGCTCTTAATGGCAAACCTCTAATTTATTATTCTATTAAGACTGCTCTGAAATCAGTTTTTAAACCAACAGTTGTTGTCTCTAGCGATGATGAAGAAATACTTGGTATCGCTAAATTGTTTGGTGCTGAAACATTAAAAAGAGCAAAAGAACTGGCAGGTGACGAAATAACCTTAGACGCGGTAATTTTTGATGCTTACCTTAATGCTGAAATTTTGTTTAATACAAAATACGATTTTGTTGTTACTCTTCAGCCTACGTCTCCTTTGCTAAAAACAAAAACTCTTGATGATGCCATTCAAAAACTTATTGACAATCCTGAAAAAGATTCTGTCATTTCAGTCAAAAATGATACACATCTTTGCTGGCGAAAAGATAATAACAAATTTATTCCTATTTATAAAGAACGGTTAAACAGACAATATCTACCCAAAGTATATACTGAAACCGGAAGTTTTTTTATTACCAACACAAAAATTTTAACACAAAAAGACAGAATTGGAACAAATGTAGATATTTATCTGCTTAAAAGCGATGAAGGAATTGATATTGATTCGTTTGCAGATTGGAATTTATGTGAATATTACCTCAGACGAAAAAAAATACTAATTGTCGTTTCCGGATACAACGAAATTGGAATGGGACACATTTACAGAGTTATAAATATTGCTAATGACATATTAAATCATGAAATAATATTTTTAACAGAAAAAAAGAGTAATTTGGGATACGAAAAAATTAAATCATTGAATTACAATGTTTTGATGCAACAAAATGAAGATATAAAAGATGATATTGTAAAAATTTCTCCTGATGTTATAATTAATGATATTTTAGATACAAGTATTGAATATATGAAAGGATTGAAGAAAATCTGTTCAAAAATAATTAATTTTGAAGATTGCGGCGATGGCAGTATTTATGCTGATATAGTTATAAATGCCTTGTATTCTGAAAAAAATATTTACAAAGAAAAATATTATTATGGTGATAAATATTTTATTGCACGTGATGAATTTATATTCTCAGAAACTAAACAAATCACTTCAAAAATAAAAAATATACTTATAACATTTGGGGGGACAGATCCCAACAATTTTACATTAAAAACTTTAGATGCAATTTATGAATATTGTAAAAAAGAGAACATTATTATTGATGTAATTCTTGGTTTAGGTTATTCAAGTTTTGATTCGCTGAAAAAATTTAAAAATATTACGATAAAACAAAACGTAAAAGATATTACAACTTATATGAATAAAGCAGATTTAATTTTTTCTTCTGCCGGACGTACAGTATACGAAATTGCAATTATTGGGACCCCAAGCATTATTTTATGTCAAAATCAAAGAGAAACAGAGCATCTGTTTGCTTCTGAAGAAAATGGGTTTATTAATCTTGGTGAAGGTAAAAATATTTCAACAGAAAAATTATTCAATACATTTATTGATATTGCAAATAATTACGCAAAACGAAAAATTTTAAATAAAAAATTATTAGTATCTGATTTAAAAAGCGGAAGGAAAAGAACATTGAAAATAATTAATGATTTTATTAACGAATAATTCATGAATAATGAGGATCTTAGATTTTTTTAGAAACCCCGGTTCTTACTCTAAGCCATATATAATTGCCGAAGCAGGAGTAAACCATGAAGGGAAAATGGATTTAGCCAAAAGGCTTATTGATGAAGCAAAGGAAGGTGGTTCTGATGCTATAAAATTTCAAACTTATAAAGCTCATCTTATTGCATCAAAAAATTCTCCTTCTTACTGGGACACGAAAAAAGAATCTACAAAATCACAATACGAACTTTTTAAAAAATATGATAATTTTTGGAAAAAAGAATATGAAGATTTAAAAATTTATTGTGACAAAGCAGATATTGAATTTCTTAGTACTCCTTTTGATTTAGAATCATCAAATTTTCTTAACGATATTATTGATGCCGTTAAAATATCTTCTTCGGACATTACAAATAAACCATTCATTGAACATCTTTGTAAATTTAACAAACCGATTATTTTATCTACAGGTGCAGCAAATTTGCAAGAAATACGCGAAGCAGTCTCTTGGATTGATGAATATGGAAACGATCTTTCCTTATTGCATTGTGTGTTAAATTATCCCACCAGTTACGAAAATGCAAATCTGGGAATGATTTATGGGCTGAAAAAAGCATTTCCAAGTAAAATAATAGGTTATTCTGACCACACTTTTCCCGGAGATATGTCAATTTTAGAAACAGCTTTTTTATTAGGAGCAAGAATTATTGAAAAACATTTTACTTTTGATAAAAATATACCCGGAAATGATCATTACCACTCAATGGATAAAGAAGATTTGAAGATATTTATACAAAAATTAGATCAAAAAATAAAATATATAGGGAAAACTAATGTTGATTATATTCCAAGCGAAGAGTTATCACGGCTAAACGCACGAAGAAGCTTAGTTGCTCTTAAGAATATTCCGGAAGGAAAAATTATTGATAAATTTGACTTAACTTGGAAACGTCCCGGAATTGGTGTAAGTCCGAAATTTATTGAAGATGTTATCGGAAAAACAGCAAAAAAAAATATTCAGATTGATGAAATTATAAAGAATGATTTTTATGAATAAACCATATATATTACTTTCAGGTGCAGTGAAAAATATTGGTGATTTTTTGATTTTTGACAGTGCCAAGAAATTAATTAAAAAACATGTTTCTGAAAATATTATTGAACTTAATCGATGGGAAAATCATTCAAATAAGATTGAATTGTTAAATGACTCAAAAGCAATAATTATTTGCGGAGGACCCGGATTTGCTAAAGATATGTATCCTGATATATACCCGTTTATTGATAATCTTAAAAAGATTAAAGTACCTGTTACGACACTTGGAGTCGGATGGAGCGGAAAACCGGCATTGCATTATGAAAAATTCAGATTTTCAGAAAATTCAAAAAAATTATTGAATTACATGAAAGAATCATTCGGGCAAATCAGCTGCAGAGATAATTTAACTGATATGGTTCTAAAGCAAAACGGATACGAAAGTTCATTAATGACCGGTTGCCCGGTTTGGTATAGAGAAATTGATTCGTTAAAGCCAAGAAAGATATTACAACCAAAGAAAATTGTTTTTACTACACCGGCTAACAGGAAATTGACGAACCAAACAATGAGAATTATTAAATTGTTAAGAAAAAAGTATAAAGATTCTGAAATAACTGTTTCATTTCACAGGGGAATAATGCCTGATAAATATACCGGTGTCAGAGATTCTGCTTCATATCTTTCAATGTCCGCTTTTGCTAAATATAAAGGTTGTTCGGTAAAAGATGTATCCTATAATTTAGATAATATAGAATTTTATAAAAAGGCAGATTTACATATCGGTTATAGAGTTCATGCCCATTTATTCTTTCTGGCAAATGGTCTTCCTTCTGTATTAATTAGTGAAGACGGAAGAGGTATCGGGATGTCAAGAACATTTGGTCTTCCTGAACTATATGTTTATAAGAATAATTTTATTGATAACTTTACAAAATATATTACTGAATTTAATGAGAATAGTTTGCTGATTTCAAAGAACAATTCTGAATTTATTATCAGAAAATATGAAGTAATAAAAAGTTTCTTAAAGAATTTAAAAGAACTGTAAAATGAATTTTAAATTGGGGATTTCTAAAACAGAAAATTTCTTTATTAATAAATATATTAAAAAAAATGATATTTTTTGGAATACAAATATTGCAAACGGTACTGATTTAAATAACGTTAAAGTTCAAGAAAATGTGTCTTTTTCAAAGAATTCTTCTGTTAATAATTCAAAAATTGGTCGTTATACTTCAATTGGAAGATATACAAAAATTACACATACTGAAATAGGTGCTTTTTGTTCTATTTCTTGGGATATTACAATTAATGCTATTGAACATCCTTATAACAGACTTACAATGCATGCTTTTCCGTATCTGCCGACCTACGGTTTTGTAAATACCAGAGAAACTTTCTATAAAAAAGTAATTATAAAAAATGATGTTTGGATCGGAGCAAATGTAGTGATTATGCCGGGTATTACAATAGGAAACGGAGCAATTATCGGTGCAGGTGCTGTTGTTACTAAAGATGTAAATGATTATGAGATTGTTGCCGGAGTTCCTGCAAAACACATAAAATATCGTTTTGATAAAGTAACAATTGAAAAGTTGTTGAAATTAAAATGGTGGAACAAAAATATGTCTGTTATTAAAAATGACATTTCTTTATTCAAGCAAGAACTAACCCCTGAAGTCCTTAATTTCTTTTTATCTGTTTAATTTTTTCTTAATATAAGTAACGGTTTTATCTGCATATTTGTTAACTTCTGTTGAAACTTTTGAGATATAAATTAAGACGATATAAATTATTAAAATAATAAAACTTCTGGTTATTATATCAAAAATATAATTATCATTTTTAGGAATTAAATAATTAAAAATATATACAAAAATTGATATCCCTAATATTATTATATGTTTATGTGAGTAAGGTTGCATTTTAAATTTTTTTAATAAAAAGAAGTATCTAATTAATAAAAAAATAATTAAAGAAAGTGCCGAAGCAAAACCGGCACCTGAAATATTCCAAATAGGTATAAAAATTAAATTGAAAATTACTGTGTTGAAGAGAGTTAACAACATCAAATATGAAAATGTTTTATAGTATTTTGAACTTAATATAATCATAGAACTTACACCTGAACTCATCTCAAAAAAATAACCGATTACAATGAAAATAATAACATATCTCCCTGGAGCATAGTTCGGTATAATTTGAAAAATATTATCAAGATTAATAAGAATACCGATACTTAACAGGGCACCGATTATCATTTGGTTAATAGTACTCTTTTTGTAAATTGATTTTATGCCGGTAGTATCATTAATTTTCCAAGCATCTGATAATATAATTGATGATATTTTTCGTAATGATTTAGCCGGAATAATGACTAACATACCAAAGAAGAAAGCAATAGAATATATTCCTGCTGCACTTAATCCTAAATAAACATTTACCATATATTTATCAATATTCATTATTGCAATTCCGCTGAAACCTGATATTATACCAAAACTTGCAACTTTAAATATTTCAATTTTATTTTTTTTAAATAATATATGATCTACTCTGCGCAATGAAAATTCTTTTCGTTTAATTAAAACTGCAACAATTATAATGGTTGGTAAGATATATGTCAATACATAAAAAAATACAAATGTTTCAAAATTTAAAATTGAATAAATAAATAAAATAATAATTATTAAATTTATAAATTTTACAAGAAAATCCCTTAAAAAAATCCCGGTAACAGCATCATATAGAGCTTTTGTATATGAATCAAAAAATAAAAAATAAGCAGTGAAAAATATCAAAACCGGTAAATAAAATATATTATCCCCAAGTAATGAAGACTTTTCAACATTACTTTTTATTAGATCTTCTTTAAATATCCAAAAAAATATTAATGATAATACTATTCCGAAAAGGGTTACTAACATTCCGAAAGATAAAATACCGTTATGATTATTTTCCGTATCCCTGAAATAAGGAAAAATACGTGTATTTACACTTGAAAATCCTAATGTTGAAAATTGTGAAAAAATTAAAGTTAATGCTATTAAAATATTAATTAGACCGACTTCATCAGCCCTGAAAAATTTCGGCATAAGCAAACCGACATTTATAAAACCTATCGCTGCACCTGCATAAGTGTAAAAAGTTCCTTTTATCGATTGCTTTGCTATTATTCCCATATTGCTCTGAAATCCGAAACAAATGTATCAAAAAATGATAAAATAACTAATATTTTGTTATTTGTCATACAATTAAGTCGAAAATAAAAATAGGCTTATCTCTTTTTAGACAGCCTCATAATTTTATTTTTTATAACCTGATTTATGAATAAAGTTTACAGCTCTGCCTGACGGGTCCGTCATATTTTTAAATTTTTTATCCCATGTCAATGCTTCTTCTGTACTGCAGGCGATTGATGTTTCTGAAGGAACACATTTTGCTGCAGAATATGACGGAAAATGTTCGGTAAAAATAGTTCTGTAGTAATATTCTTCTTTAGTTTTAGGAGTATTTAAAGGAAATTTGTATTTTGCATTTTTCATTTGTTCATCCTTAACTGTTTTCTCGGACAGTTCTTTCAACGCATCAATCCAAGAATAACCTACACCATCTGAAAATTGTTCTTTTTGTCTGTTAATGATATTTTCCGGAAGATTTTCTTTAAAAATGTCTCTTAAAATTTGTTTTTCAATATTTCCGTTTTGAATCATTTTATCTTCGGGGCTTATAGCCATGGCAACATCTAAAAATTCTTTATCCAAAAAAGGTACTCTGCCTTCTACACCCCAAGCCGAAAGTGATTTATTGGCTCTTAAACAATCGTATTGATGTAATTTCTTTAATTTTCTTACAGTTTCATCGTGAAATTCTTTTGCATTCGGAGCTTTATGAAAATATAAGTAACCTCCGAAAATTTCGTCGGCACCTTCGCCGGAAAGAACCATTTTTATACCCATTGATTTTATAACTCTTGCAAGTAAATACATTGGTACAGAAGCTCTTACTGTGGTAACATCATAGGTTTCCAAATGATAAATAACATCTTTTAACGCATCTAAACCTTCTTGAACGGTAAAATGTATTTCGTGATGAACGGTACCGATATAATCGGCAGTTTCTTTTGCTTTTTCTAAATCTTGAGAGTCTTTTAATCCTATTGCAAATGAGTGAAGTTGCGGCCACCATGCTTCATTTGTATCATTTGATTCAACACGTTTTGCAGCAAATGTTTTTGTAACAGCAGAAATAATTGACGAATCCAGTCCGCCCGATAATAATACACCGTATGGTACATCGGACATAAGCTGACGATGGACGGCATTTTCCAATGCCGATTTTAATTTTTGCTTATCGGTTTTGTTATTTTGAATATTTTCAAATTTTTGCCAATCTCTTTTGTACCATTGCTTTATTATCCCTTCTTTACTGTACAGATAATGTCCGGGCGGGAATTCTTTGAAGTCGTTACAAATACCTTCCAATGCTTTTAATTCGGATGATACATAAAAATTACCGTGTTCGTCATTACCGATGTATAAAGGAATGATGCCCAGATGATCGCGTGCGATTAAATAAGAATTATTTTTTTTGTCATAAAGTGCAAAGGCAAATATTCCGTTTAAGTCTTCAAAAAAACCGGTTCCTTTTTTTTGATATAAAGGGAGAATAACTTCACAGTCCGATTTTGTTAAATATTTATAATCTTCGTTTGTTTTGTTTTTTAATTCCTTATGATTGTATATTTCACCGTTTACGGAAAGAATTAGATTCCCGTCTTCACTGTATAAGGGTTGCATTCCTGACTGAGGGTCAACAATTGATAAGCGTTCGTGTGCTAAAATTGCATTTTTTTAACAATAAATGCCTGACCAATCAGGACCTCGATGTCTGATGCTTTTTGCCATTTCTAAAACCTGAGGACGCAATGTTTCCGAGTCGGTTTTTAAATCAAATACTCCGATTATTCCACACATATATTTATAAATTGAAATTTATTTATTAAGTTTATTTGCAATGAGTCCTAATAATTAATCCTGTTCCGGAAATAATTCTTTAACATTCAAGTTTTCTTCATTTAATAATTGACGGGAGTTCTTAAGATACAATTTCATTTTTTTAAAGTCTGTCGGATTTTTAAAGAATTTTTTTTTATTTTCGTAATCGGCAGCAGGTAAAATGAAATAATCATAAATGTCTCCTTTTCGGACTTTTTTATATACCCAAGTTAATATATAATTGCTTGTATCAATGTAGGTTTTGCCTTTCCTTTTTTTTAATACCAATCGTGCCGTTACGCCGCCGTCAGTTTTTGTTTTTCTTTGGTTTGATACAAAGTTCCCCAACGAATAAGCAACAAAATGCTCTTTTATGCTGTCGTTCCCCGGCAAATACATCATTTTTTGTATTACGTGCGGATGTGAACCTATTATAATGTCGGCACCTTTATCAAAAAGAAATGAAACTAAGTCGGTTTGGGCTTTATTCGGATGCGATTGATATTCCGTTCCGAAATGTAAAATGATAATAAGTTTATCCAAACTATCTTTTTTTGATTTATTAATATCAACGTGCATAATTGCTGTGTCAATAAGGTTTACAACAGCCGGTTTCGGAATCGGTATTCCGTTTGTTCCGTATGTGTAGTTCAATAATCCTACTTTTATGCTGTCTTTTGTCAGAATAATAAGATTTGTTGTGTCGCGTGCATCTTTATTTTTAAATGTCCCGGTGTGTAAAATATTTAAGGTGTTTAATACATCAATTGTTCTGTTAATTCCTTGAAGTCGCCTGTCGCAGCAATGATTGTTTGCCGTAACAAATAAATCAATACCGGCATTTTTTCCGGCTTGAGCCAAAGCATCCGGTGAACTGAATTGAGGATAACCTTTATACACAGGTCCTGCAAGTGTTACTTCTAAATTTGCAATTGTAAAATCGGGTTTCGACATTATGTCTTTTATATAATAAAAAACAGTGTCGTAATCATAATTTTTCGTTTTAAAATTATAAGCCGAACGAATTTGTGGTCCGTGTCCCATTATATCACCGATAAAAAGTAATGACATTGTATTAAATTTTGTTATATCAAGTTCCGAAGTCGGAATTGTGTCTTTAGCGTAATTTGTTGTGTTATCGTGTGATATAAGTGTATCCGTTTGAGCAAATCCGAAATTGATTATTCCGAAAAGTAAAAAAGCTGAAAAAAAATATTCAGATATGATTTTTCTCATATTTAGTTTTTTTAATGTGTTGCAACTTTGTATCGTAAAAATAAAAATTTTGTCAAAGTTAAAATTAAATAAATAACAAAAATATGTGTTTAGCAGTTCCGGGAAAAATAATTTCAATTAATAGTAACAATTCAGAATTCAGAACAGCAAAAGTCAGTTTCGGAGGTGCTGTAAAAGAAATTAATATTCAATGGTTGCCCGAAGCAAAAACAGGAAATTATATTTTGGCTCATGTAGGAACGGCTTTGAGTATAGTGGATGAAGAAGAAGCAGAAGAAGTTCTTAAAACTTTTGAAGAATTTGAAGATATGCAGAAAGATTTAGATTAAAGTTGAAAGTTGAAAGTTAAAAGTATATATAAATGAGGTTTGTTGATGAATATATAATAATGGTAATAAAACAAGGAATTTTCTGTGTTATTCGTGCTGTCTGTGTGGAATTTAAATAATATTATGAAGTTTGTTTATGAATACAGAGATATAAAAAAATGGTAATAAAACAAGGAATTTTCTGTGTTATCCGTGTTAT
>JAJRUH010000139.1 GCA_024277895.1 Bacteroidota bacterium
AAATCCGTCTGATAAGTTTAATTGATTTTCGGAAATTATTCCTTGCCTGTCCGGTAATTTAACCTCTTCTGTCACAGTGCTGTAGTCGGTTGAACTTTTGTTCGGATTATTATTTCGATACAGATGTGTTATTTTTTTTGTCTTGAAAATTAAATAAATATTATTTTCATTTAATGACCAAGTTCCGTTGTATTTTTGTTTTGCCGAATCCAGTTCAAAAGTTCCGTCAATATTAAATTGGAAAGTTTTAAATCGTTCTGTGGTATTATCAGATTCATTGGATATTTTATATCCTCCGGATTTATTCATCCATTTTCCTTTTGTAAGCAAATCAGCAAAATCAATTTTTTCTTTTGTTTTTGTTTGTTTTGCACTTTTACTCTGAATAAATAAATATGAAATACTGAAAAGTATTATAAATACACCTGCCAGTGTTAATATTTTTTTCATTTTTATGTTTTTACAAATTTTATAAATACAAAAGGATATTTTAACCTTTTACAGCTCTTATGAATTATTCCAATTCTAATAAAATATCTCCTTGTAATACTGTATCGCCTTCTGCAACCATTACTGATTTTATTTTTCCGCTAATTTCTGATTGAATATTATTTTCCATTTTCATAGCTTCCATAATCAATAAAGTATCACCGGCACTGACATTATCACCGATTTTAATTTTCATTTTAAAGATGGTTCCGGGCAGCGGTGCTTTAACCAGTTTTCCGATTTTTCCTTTGATGCTTGCATCTTCTTTAGAAGTATGTACTTTACTTCTGACCAATTTCGGCGTTTTGGGTCTGACTATTTCTTGCTCTAATTCAACTTTGTAATTAGTGCCGTTAATATCTATATCAATAATATTTTTCTCAAAACTGTTTATTACAGCATTGTAATTATTACCGCGAATTTTAAATTTGAATTTCTTCATTTTTATAGGTTATTTCTTCTGAAAGCATTTATAGTATATATTTTAGAACTCCAGGGTGAATAGTCTTTTTTAACTTTTTTTATTGTTATTACGGCAGCTTCTTCATCATGTAATTGACTGAAATACAGATGAATTGCAGCGGCAACAGCTGCATTTTCCTGACCTGTGATAAATTCACCGCATTTATCACACGTTACGTTTTCTTTATTTTTTTTAAATTTTATTTTAAGACGGAGAGTTAATAATTTCGGAAGATTTGTAAAAACAAACCAAAGAATTACTAATGCTGCAAAAACAATAGTATATCCGACAATTGCAATCGTATAAGCTGATGAGTCCATTTTATAAAGGGATGTTAGAATGTTTTTTAGGAGGATTTATTAATTTTTTATTTTCAAGCGTTTTAAATGCCCTTATTATTCTGAAACGTGTATTTCTCGGTTCAATAATATCATCAATAAAACCGTATTGTGCCGCTACATACGGATTAGCAAATTTATTTTTGTATTCTTCTTCTTTTTTTGCAATGTATTTTAATTTCTCTGTTTCATTTTCAATATTTTTGATATTTTTTCCTTCCAGAATTTCAACTGCACCGCTTGCACCCATTACGGCAATTTCGGCCGAAGGCCAAGCATAATTAATATCGCCTCTTAACTGTTTGCTGCTCATTACATCGTGTGCTCCGCCGTATGATTTTCTTAGCGTAATTGTTACTTTGGGAACTGTTGCTTCTCCGTATGCAAACAATAATTTTGCACCGTGAATAATTATACCGCCGTATTCTTGTGTACTGCCGGGTAAAAATCCCGGAACATCAACTAATGTTAAAATAGGCACATTAAAACTGTCGCATAATCTCACAAATCTGGCAGCTTTTCTTGATGCTTCTATATCAAGCACTCCGGCAAGGAAATTGGGTTGATTTGCTACTACACCAACCGGTCTTCCGTCAAATTTTACAAAACCTACAACAATATTTTTAGCATAATGTCTGTGAAATTCCAAAAACTCTCCGTCATCAACAATTGTATATATAATATCTTTTACGTTATATGGTTGATTCGGGTTTTCAGGAATAATATCATTCAATATATCATCTAATCTGTCAATAGAATCTTTACATTCGGTTTGTATAGGGTCTTCTAAATTATTTTGAGGCAGATATTCCAGTATTTTACGAATCAACAAAATACCCTCGTCTTCATCATCGGCTCGGAAATGAGCAACGCCTGATTTTGTAGCATGAACGGTTGCTCCTCCCAGATCTTCTGTTGTAATATCTTCTCCTGTAACGGTTTTAGCAACTTTAGGACCGGTAACAAACATATAACTTGTTTTATCACTCATTATTACAACATCCGTAAGAGCCGGGGAATAAACGGCACCGCCCGCACAAGGTCCGAAAACGGCTGAAATTTGTGGTATTACACCCGAAGCTAAAATATTCCTTTGAAAGATTTCGGCATAACCTGCCAAACTCATAACTCCTTCCTGAATACGTGCACCGCCGCTGTCGTTAATGCCTATAACAGGTGCTCCGACAAGCATTGCCTGATCCATTAATTTGCAAATTTTCTTGGCATAAGTTTCAGAAAGAGAACCTCCGAATACGGTAAAATCTTGTGCAAAGATATAAACAATTCTTCCGTCGATTGTTCCGTGACCGCAAATAACCCCGTCACCGAGATATTGTTGTTTTTCAAGTCCGAAATCGTGCGAACGATGTTTTACGAACATATCAAATTCTTCAAAACTTCCTTCATCAAGCACCATTTCAATACGTTCGCGTGCGGTATATTTGCCTTGAGAATGTTGTTTTTCAATACGTTTTTCACCGCCTCCGAGACGGGCTTCTTCACGTAAATTAATTAATTTTTGTATTTCTTCCTGACGTGACATATTAGTTGAAAGTTAAAAGTTGAGAATTAAGAGTTATTTTGTTCCGCATAACTCGGTTAATACGCCGAATGTTGATTTCGGGTGTAAAAACCCGATATTCAAACCTTCCGCACCTTTTCGTGATTGTTTATCTATGAGTTTAATACCTTTTTCTTCGGCTTCTTTTAAAGAAGCATTAACATCATCGGCAGCAAAAGCTATGTGATGGATTCCCTGTCCTTTTTTAGCGATAAATTTTGCTATCGGGCTGTCTTCCGATGTCGCTTCAAGCAATTCAATTTTTGTTTTACCTATTTTAAAAAATGCTGTTTTTACTTTTTGGTCGGTTACTTTTTCTGTGGTATAACATTTAAGCCCCAAAACATCTTCAAAGTATGATTTTGCTTCTTCAATACTGTTTACGGCTATTCCGATATGTTCTATGTGTGACAAATTCATCTGTTCAAATTTTCGTTTGCAAAAGTTTAAAATATCTATATTTATATATATGACAAAAGTCAGGAAAAAATATTTTTAAAAGCATAATAATAAGAGAAAAAAGTTTTATGTATAAAGTTTAAAGTAAATATAAAATCCTATTTTTGCAAAATTATAAACTATACACATTTTAAATATCTGTAAAATGGCATACAATTTAAGAAACAGAAACTTTGTAAAGTTATTGGATTTCAGTCCGAAAGAAATTGAATTTTTATTAAAACTTTCAATAGATTTAAAAGCTGCAAAATATGCAGGAACAGAGCAACAAAAACTAAAAGGTAAAAATATTGCTTTGATATTTGAAAAAGCATCGACAAGAACACGCTGTGCTTTTGAAGCTGCGGCATACGATCAAGGTGCAAATGTTACTTATCTCGGTCCGTCGGGTTCGCAAATCGGTAAAAAAGAATCGATGAAAGATACGGCACGTGTTCTGGGAAGAATGTATGACGGTATTGAATACAGAGGATTTGCTCAAGAAAAAGTTGAAGATTTGGGAAACTTTTCCGGGGTACCGGTTTGGAACGGATTAACAACCGAATTTCATCCGACACAAGTACTTGCTGATTTTATGACTATGATTGAACATAGTAATAAACCCATAAATAAAATAAAATTTGCATATCTCGGCGATGCTCGAAACAATATGGGTAATTCGCTTATGGTCGGTGCCGCAAAAATGGGTATGGACGTTCGATTAGTTGCTCCGAAATTGATTCAACCGGAGGACGAATTAGTTGCACAATGCAAAGAAATTGCAAAAGAAACAGGAGCAAAAATTACACTTACCGAAAATGTTGCCGAAGGAGTGAAAGACGTTGATTTTCTTTATACAGATGTTTGGGTATCAATGGGCGAGCCGGAAGAAGTTTGGCAAGAACGCATAAAACTTTTAAAACCGTATCAGGTAAATTCGGAAGTAATAAAATTGACCGGTAATCCGAAAGTTAAATTTATGCATTGCCTCCCTGCATTTCACAACAGAGAAACAACTATAGGCGAAGAAATATATCAAAAATACAGTCTTAACGGAATGGAAGTTACCGAAGACGTTTTTGAATCGGAAGCATCAATAGTTTTTGACGAAGCCGAAAATCGTTTACATACAATTAAAGCCGTTATGGTTGCTACATTGGGTTGTTAATTTGAGATATTCATAAGAAGACCCGAAACTCAAAATACAAAATTTATCCGATGACTTAAAGTCATCGGATAAATTAAATAATTGCAATTTTTTTATACCTTTCCCCTGATTTTATCCTGGCACTATGAAAACAAAAATATCAGGAATTTTAATTTTACTTACTCTGTCAATACTTATAACCGGCTGTAAATCAAATAATAAAAAAACATCAAAAAATATACAAGATTCCGTAACACAAATTAATCACGTTCCTGAATGGGCACGAAAAGCCGTTTGGTATCAAATTTTTCCCGAAAGATTTCGTAACGGAGATACGACAAACGACCCGAAAAAAGCAGATATTTTCGGGACATATCCGGATGAAATTCCCGAAAATTGGAAAATTACCCCTTGGGGCAACGATTGGTATAAAAAAGATGACTGGTTTAAAGAATCGCATCTTACAAACACTTGGGACAAACTGCAACTTCGCAGATACGGCGGTGATTTACAAGGCGTTATCGACAAATTAGATTATTTGCAAAATTTGGGAATAACGGCTGTTTATTTTAATCCTTTGAACGACGCACCTTCATTACATAAATACGACCCTCGTTCCTGGCGGCATATTGATGTTAATTTCGGTCCCGACCCGGAAAAAGACAAGCAAATTATTGCTTCCGAAAATCCGATTGACCCGAAAACTTGGAAGTTTACAACAGCAGATTCCTTATTTCTGAAATTAATAAAAGAACTCCATAAAAGAA
>JAJRUH010000140.1 GCA_024277895.1 Bacteroidota bacterium
CCGTGCGGGAAATTCCAAATAGAATTATAAGATGATAAATCGCTTGCCCACAAGAAACCCTTTTGTCTTAATTCAATTGATGAAGGAAAGAAACGAAACATTGCTATCAGAAACGGCATTTGAAACAGCATAGGCAAACACCCGCCCATAGGATTTACACCTACCTTTTTATACAATGCCATAGTAGCTTGTTGGCGTTCCATTGTCTTTTCTTTCGGAATTTTTTTGTTTATTTCGTCAATTTGCGGTTTTAAAACACGCATTTTTGCCGATGATTTATATGATTTAAATGTAAACGGAAATAAAGCTAACTTAATTAATAAAGTCATAATTAAAATAATTAATCCCATATTATTTCCGAAAAGATAACCCAAGCCGTTAAACAAAGGAATAATAATATATATATTAACCCATCTGAATACAGACCATCCGAGAGGTATTATACGGTTTAAATTTAAACTTTTTCCGTCTTTTCTTTTAATTTTTTTCAAAATATCGAAATCGTTCGGTCCGAAGTAATAGGTAAAACCGTAATGCGAATTATCTGTTTCGTAAGGAATTGAAAGAGTACTTTCAAGATGTTTTAAATATTTATCAAAAGTTTTATCTTTTGTATATTTCATATCTGCCGAAGAAAAATAGTTATCGGCAATTAAAATAGTTGAGAAAAATTGATCTTTATAAGCAATCCAACCGATTCTTGTATCTTCAGATTCTTCTTTTTCGTCAGAAGTTTCAGTTAAATATTTAACTTCATCCTCGTAATATCGATAGTAAATGGTAGAATTTTGATTTTCCCATTTTGCCCCTTTTTCCTGTCTTCGAATTTTCGATTTCCAATATAAATCTAAATAACTTGAATTTGCCGCCAAGTCATTATCTAAATTATGAAATTGAATATCATATTTCATTAAATAGCTGTCGGGTTCTAAACTGTATATAAAATCAATATATTTACCTTCTCCGGCATTTAATCTTAGGGTTACGGTTTGTTTCTTTTTACTTGCATCATAAATCGAATCACCTTTTATATTTACAAAATATAAATCGGAAGTTGAAATATCTTTATTATCCGAATAAAATTTCAGTTCAAATTGATTATCGTTGTTATTGAATAATATCAACGGTTTATCCCACGGTTTTTTGCCTCCTGCTTTGAAGTTTCTTAATTCGGCATAATACGGATATGCACCTTTTGTGGTGAATTTAATTTTGATTTTTTGATTTTCTAATGTAATTAATTTTTCATTCCCAAATGCTGAAGGAGAAAAAACACCGAAATCTGTTCGTAAATCTTTTTTAATTGTTGCAGTATCGGATGCTACAGAATCAAGTTTATTAACAATTAATGCTTTAGTAACAGAATCCTGTGCTTCAGCAATTGAATCTTTAATTTTTTGTTCAACTAAAACTCTTCTTATAGAATCTTGTTCTCTCTGTTTTTTTGCAATTTCCTCTTTTGAAGGTTGATTATAAATGCCGTAACCTATAAGTAAAGCTACAATAATTATAATTCCGAATATTTGATTTTTATCCATTTTTTTATTAAAATTATTTTTTACACGCATTTAAAAATGATATGAATACAGGATGCGGATTTAATACTGTACTTTTATATTCAGGATGAAACTGAACACCTGTAAACCATTTATGTTCCGGAATTTCAAAAATTTCAACCAAATCAGAATCCGGATTTATTCCGGTTGCTTTCATTCCTGCATCTTCAAATTTTTTAAAATATTTATTATTAAATTCATATCTGTGTCGATGCCTTTCTTTAAGATTTGTTTTCCCGTATTCCGGATATAATTTCGATTTTTTACTCAAAATACAGTCATAAGAGCCTAATCTCATTGTTCCGCCGAGATTTATCACGCTTTTTTGTTCTTCCATTAAATCAATAACGGGAAAAGGTGTATTTTGATGCATTTCCGTAGAATTTGCATCTTTCATATTTAAAACATTACGTGCGAATTCGATAACTGCACATTGTAATCCGAGGCAAATTCCGAGAAAAGGGATGTTATGTTCACGTACAAATCTGACCGCATCAATTTTACCTTCAATTCCTCTGTGACCAAAACCGGGTGCTACCAATACACCGTCAAACGAAGCTAAAATTTCGCTGATATTTTCATTCTCTAATTTTTCGGAATGAATAAACTGAATCTCGGGTTTTAAATTCAAATGTGCTCCGGCATGAATTAATGCTTCGTTAATTGATTTATAGGCATCGGGTAATTCAACATATTTCCCTACGAGTGCAATTTTAACCTTTTGGTCGGCATTTTTTATGGTATTAACAATTTTACGCCATTTTTTAAGACTCGGAGCTTCTTTTATTTTGAGATTAAATTTTGATAATACAACTTCATCCAATTTTTCTTTTTGCATCAGTAAAGGAACCTCATAAATTGTTGATACATCAATAGATTCGATAACTGCATTCATGCTGACATTACAGAATTTAGCAACTTTTTCTCTTACCGCAAATGTTAAGTTGTGTTCGGTACGTAAAACAATAATATCGGGTTGCACACCGCTTTCAAGCATTAATTTAACCGAGTGCTGAGTCGGTTTTGTTTTTAATTCTTTTGATGACGAAAGATAAGGAACTAATGTCAAATGTATAACAACCACCAGATTTTCAGGTTCCCATTTCAGTTGACGAATTGCTTCAATATACGGATAGGATTCGATATCTCCTACAGTACCTCCTATTTCGGTAATTACAAAATCAAAATCCTGCTTCCCGAGTAATTTAATTCTGCGTTTTATTTCGTCGGTAATATGCGGAATTATTTGCACGGTTTTACCGAGGTAATCACCTTTACGTTCTTTATTTATTACTGATTGATAAATTCTTCCGGTTGTTACATTATTTGCCTGAGAAGTTATAATATCGGTAAATCGTTCATAGTGTCCTAAATCCAAATCGGTTTCGGCACCGTCGTTTGTTACGTAACATTCTCCGTGTTCATAAGGATTTAAGGTGCCGGGATCGATGTTGATATACGGGTCCAATTTTTGAATAGTAACGGAATACCCTCTCTCTTGAAGCAACTTTGCCAATGAAGAAGAAATTATTCCTTTTCCTAATGATGATGTTACACCACCTGTAATAAATATATATTTTGTATTTTTCAAACGCTTTTTTACTCTTGAGTTTTTTCTAATTCGTCCATTCTTTTCTTTAAAGAAATAACTTTTTTCTTGGCTTTTTCAATCTTCTCTCTTACATTTTTCAGTAAAGAATCAGATTTTGAAGAGCTGGAAAAGAAACCGATATTATTTTCCCAAATTTTGATATCGTCATTTAACTTTTCAATTTGGTTTTGGATTTTACCCATTTCTTTTTGAATTAAGAAATCAGAATCCGGCGATTTTTTTAATGCTTCAATATTTTCTGCAAATTTTAATTCTTCTAATTTTTCTTTACTTATATTAAGTTTTTTGTATTGTGCATTCACAGCATTATGAAATTTCTCGTAAATTTCATCTTTATTTTCGAAAGGTACATATCCTATTGATAAAAACTCATTTTGAAGTTCTTTCAATTTTTGCAGATTTTCATTCTGGTTATCCGAGAATTCCGTATTTTCGATTCTTTCAATAAGTTCTTGTTTTTTGATCAGATTATCCTTTTCTGCTGTTTTTCGATTTTTATAGTATTCTTTTTTTCTGTCAAAAAAAGTATTACAAGCTTTTCTGAAACGTTTCCAAATTTCATCGGAATATTTTTTGGGAACAGGTCCTATCGTTTTCCATTCATTTTGAATGTGTTTATAAATGTCGGAAGTTCTCACCCACTCGGTTGAATCTTGAAGGCTTTCTGCACGAATACATAAATCTGATTTTTTCTGATAATTATCTTCGCGATCTTTCTCGGTTTCTTCATAATATTTTCTTATTCTTTCAAAAAAGATATCGCAGGCTTGTTTAAACTGTGTATATATTTTATTATTAAATTCTTTTGGTACATAACCGATTTTTCTCCAAAGTTTTTGAATTTCAATCACTTTATCGGATGCCGTTTTCCATTCGAGATGTGTTTCATATTTGTTATGAGCAAACTCTTCGGCTTTTTCAACCAGGAACTGTTTTGATTCCAAGTTTTTTTGTTGTTGCTCTTTTATTTCTTCCAAATATTGACCGTAATTTTCATTAATTTTTATTGTGGCAGCCTGAAATCTTGCCCATAACTCTTCTCTCACTTCATTTGCAACAACTCCGGTTTCTTTCCACTTTTTATGCAGCGATTGAAGTTCTCTGTTGGCTTTGTTATAATTAGTTTCAAGTATTAATTCCTCAGCATTTTCACATAACGACAATTTAATTTCATAATTTTTCTTAAAATCCAACTCTCTTAATTCTTTATTGACTTCAAGAAATTCATAAAATCTTTGAACGTTTTTATTGTATTCGTCCATAAGAGCTTTTACTTCATTTCCGGGTACCAAGCCGATTGAATTCCATTTTTTTTGAAGGTCTTTGAATTTATTGAAAATTTTAGAAAAAGATTCACGTTTATTAACAAGTTCCTTAATTTCTTCAACAATTAAATATTTTAACTCCAGATTTTTCTTTTTCTGTTCATTTAACCTTATTTCATAGGTTTCTTTTTTATCTCGTAATTTTTGTAAAAGATCTTTAAATTTGATTTCGGTTTCATCTTTTACATATTCAAAATCCTCTTCTTTACCGCCGTCATTTATAAAAGCATTTTTTTTATTTTCTGTTTCTTTTTTAACGGCTTTATTAAAATATTCATTAATTTTTTTGACTATATTATCAAATGCAGGCTTGTAATCATCTTTTAATAAAATATTTAATTTTTCTGCTAATTGCTCTTTGGGAAATTCTGAAAAGTCTTCGTCAACAGTCTCTTTATTGTTATCTTTTTTATTTGTTTGTTTTGTTAATTTTTCTGTTTCAGTATCAATTTCAGTCAATTCTTCAGAAATAACATTTTCTGTTTCTTTTTTATCATCCCGGATTTCAGTATTATCTGTAGTATCAGAAAAGTCTTCGTTATTTTCCGAAATAACTCTTTCTGTTTCATTTACAATATCTTCCGTATTCTCATCTGTTTTCTCTACTGTTATATTTTTCTTTAACTCATTAATTTTTTGGTGAATTTTTTCTGCCGAAGACAATTCTTTTTTTTCATTGAGAGATTCAGAATTATTTTCTGTCGGGTTTATGGGTTTATCAGACATGAGTATAATTTTTATAAAATGAGTATTAAGAACATAATTAATTTCAATCTGCGAAAATAATATTTTAACTGTAAATCATCAAAAAAAAAAGAAAATTTGGACTTTCAATTTGAGGTATATTATTAAATGTGTTAAAACAGTTTACTCTTATCCCATTCCTTACGTTTATTATATTCAATTCCTTTGAAAACATTTGATTTAATATTTATACGGAAAGAATAACTTTTTAATGTCCCGAACGGAATAACATTAAAACTCATTTCCCAGCAATGCAAATCTCGATAAACTGAAAATTGAGCATAAGAAAACTTTTGAGCAACAATGTCGTAGTTCGTTCTTGCCGTAATTTTCCAATTTTTAGTTAAAGAAAAGTTACCGTTTAACGAAACTGTTTGAGTTATTTTTTTAACATAAAGTTGAGAAGCAATATCAAACTTATTAATAACATTCAGGTTATAATTTGCTGATAAATTCCATGGAATATCAAAATCTGCATAAGGAATCTCCGGATGTTGATAATAGTAAAAATCCGAATTAATTTGTTCTCCTTTTGTTTGAGTTTTTTTAGGTTTTAAAGAACCCGAAAGACCAATTCTTCCGGAATTAAATCTGGCAATTCGATGATTTACGTCCCATTCAAAAGTATTAATTTTTGTCCCTAATGAGTCCCTGATATAAGGATCAAAATCTGCACCGAATGTTAAGGAAATATTCTTTAATAATTTGGTGTTTCCTCTTATCGAAATATTTGAAATATTAAGTTTTTCAGCAGCTAAATTATATGAAGCTGCTAAACTTAAATTGTCAATTAACTTAATTTTTTTTGATTCTGAAACCGTATCATTTTTACTTTTCAGTTTCATCTCAAAATTATTTCCTAAAGAAAAATTAATTGAGCCGGATTTTCCGCCTTGAGGTCCCCCGTATAAATAACCGTTGTAATATGAATAATAGGTACTGTCTAAGTTATTATAACCATAGTATCCCCAAAAATCTGTACTGAAATCCGGGCGATAACTAAAAGATAGTGACGGCGACATTACATGCCTTATTGCCTGAACTCTTCCTTTGTTAATATTAAATATGCCGTATATCTTTGTTGACAACGGTACAGAAAAGTTAAAATCAAAAGGAAAGGTTATTTTGTGAATCGTATCATTTTTAATCGCCGTAATAATTTGATTATTATTAACCAAAATAATATTTCGATGTTTTATATAACTTGCATAAATTCTCCCGGTAAAATTCAGAGAAGGACTTACATTAATATAATTTAATAAAGAAAATGAAGTAGAAACAGGTAAACTATATTTTAACCCGTTTTTCATTTTATTAAAATTATTCTTATCAAAAATAGTAGTATCCGTTGTTGTTAATGAATTTTTTGTATCAACACTAATAGTATAGCCGATTTTTTGATACCATTTATTTGTTCCTGTTCCGAATTTTTTAAAAGGTGTTTGCCTTTTAATATTAAATGACAAGCTCGGCAAAAGAAGATTAAATTCTTGAGATTTTGAATTATGAGTACCTCTTAAATTTGCACTGAAATTAAAAATACTTCCCGGTTTAGACCACCGATAAGAAATATTAGAAGATTGAGTTGTTTTTGTATAATCATCAATATTTTTAGAAGTAAGCTGAAAATTTTTTCCGTAATTTAGTGTTACAGAAAAAGTTCCGTTGGGATTAGCTTTCGGATCCTGATTAAACGAACCGTTTACCGAAAAAGCATTTGTAGTTTTAGAATCAATTAAAATTTTCTCACCGGTTTGAATAAAATCATATTTTAATACTAGATTACCGGAATATTTATACAATTTTTTAAAATTTGATTTCAGAGTTAACCCCCAACTTCCGCGCGAATAAATATCTCCCAGAACAGCTGCATTAATATAATCGTTTACAGCCCAAAAATAGCCTCCGTTTCTCAGAAAAAAACCGCGTTGCTTTTCTTCACCGTATTCGGGAATTATTAAACCCGAAGAATTATGTTTTTGATTTGGTAATATCCCGAAAGGCAAACCGATTATATATAACGGAATATCTGCAATTACAAAATACATAGGTCCTGAAATAATATGTTTATTCGGAATTTTCTTGGCTTTTGTTAATTCAATATAAAAATGCGGATGATCCAAATCACAAGTTGTAAATTTACCGTCTTTAATATGAAACTCTTTATTAGTTTGCATTTTTGCAACATCACTATGTAAATAACCTTGTTCCATTTTTGTTTTTACATCTTTTACAAGTGCTTTTTTCGTTCTGAAATTATATTTAATACTACTTACTGTAAAATCTTCATTATCTTGTTTTAAAACAGGTTTTATAATATGCTCACCACTACTGTCAGAAACACTTTTAGAATATAAGTAACTGTCTTTTGTTCCTATTTCAACATAAGCAGATTTTAATTCCATATCTTTTGCAACAATATCACCGCTTCCGTATAAAAACATTTTTTCTTCCGAAAAAGAAAATAATATAGAATCATTACAGGAATAATTTATAATTTGATCAACAGCATCCGGCGAAACAATATTATTCTGTGCAGTATCGTTCTTAGTTTCATTTGAAACCTTATTCATTGTCAGAGTATCAGTTATAACATTTTTTTTTATACTGTCTTTCAAGAATAAAGAATCTTGCTGTCCGAAAATATTTGTAAATCCGAATAAAAAGATAATTGTAAAAAAATACTTTACAAAATTTTGCAGATTATTTGTAATTAATATATTATTTTTGTTGTTATTCAAATGTTTTAAATTTACGCAAAATTAAAATATTAACACAATTACAGAAAATTCATTATATTAATTAATGTTAAAAGATAATAAATAGCTTAATTATGTATAAACTGCTAAAACTCATTTTTGTTATATCAGCTGTTTTTATATTTCAAAAAACTTCGGCACAAGATAAAAATGATAATATTAACGTAATTGTAATTGATGCCGGACATGGCGGCAAAGACTCCGGTGCAGTAGGCAAAAAAAGCAAAGAAAAAGATATTACGCTTGCAATTGCCTTAAGATTAGGCAAATATATTAAGGAAAACTTACCTGACGTCAAAGTTATTTATACCCGAAAAACTGATAAATTCATTGAACTTCACGAACGTTCGGAAATTGCCGACAGAAATAATGCCGATTTATTTATTTCAATTCATGTTAATGCCAGCACAAAAAAAAGTGTTACCGGAACTTCCACATTTATTATGGGGCTCAACAAAGCAGACAAACAATTGGATGTTGTAAAACGCGAAAACTCTGTTATACTTATTGAAGATAATTACAAAACAAAATACGAAGGTTTTGATCCGAATTCACCCGAATCCGATATTATTTTTTCACTCTATCAAAATGCTTATTTAGATAAAAGTATTCGATTAGCAGAATTGGTTCAGGAAGAATTTAAACAAAAAGCAAAAAGAACAGACAGAGATGTAAGACAAGCCGGATTAGTTGTGCTCTGGAATTGTGCGATGCCGAGTATATTAATTGAAACAGGGTTTATTACTAATCCGTCTGAAGAACTTTTTTTAAATTCTAAAAACGGACAAGCCATTATTGCATCAGCAATATACCGAGCAATAAAAAAGTATAAATACGAAACAGAGCATCAAAATAAAATTATCAAATCCGAAAAAAAAGTTACATTTAAAATTCAACTTGCATTTTCAGGAAAAAAAATAGATACCAAGCCTGAAAATTTTAAAGGTATTAAAAATGTAGAATGTGTCGAAGACGGAAGATATTACAGATATTTTACCGGCAATACCAAATCTTATGAAGAAATTGCAAAACTTCAGAAAAAGGTTCAAAAAAAAATACCCGATGCCTATATTATTGCCGTAAATAACGGTAAATTAATTACTATAAAAAAAGCTTTGCAAATACTAAATAATTAATACAATGACTACAGAACAAAAAAGATATGTTAAAACCGGCATCCTGTTTATTATTATTATTATTATGTCAATTTGGGGTGTTAACTATATTCGAAGTAATGATTTGTTATCAGGTCAAATAAAACTTTACGGTGTTTATGACGATGTAAAAGAACTTTCAGAAGGAAATTCCGTATTTTTAAACGGAACGAAAATAGGGAAAATTTATAAAGTCGATTTTTTAGACGGAAATTTAAATAAACTTGTTGTTGAATTCCACATACGAAATGACATCAAAATACCCGACAGTTCAATAGCAATGATTACAAGCATAGATATTATGGGAACAATGGGGTTGAAAATTTTAATAAATAAAAAAAGTAAAACCTATTACAAATCCGGTGATACTTTATCTACTCGCGTAGAAAACAGTTTATCCGAAGAAGTTAACAAACAAATACTTCCGCTGAAAATAAAAACCGAAAATATGATAGGGACATTAGATTCCTTACTCGTGGCTTTTCGTTCCGTTTTTAATCCGAAAACTCGTATTAACATCAAAAAAAGTTTTGAACACATTCAAATCACACTAAGAAATCTTGAAAGTACAACAAGTACATTAGATACATTAATGACAACAGAAAAAGCACGAATTGCAAAGATTATAAATAATGCAGAATCTATAACAAATAATTTGAAAGCGAATAATGATAATATTAATAAAATATTAAGCAACTTCGGTGATATAAGTGATTCCCTGTCAGCATCCGGATTTGTTAATATCATTCATAATGCGGATTCGGCAATTTATAAATTGAATACTGTTCTTAATAAAATTGCAGAAGGCAAAGGATCTCTCGGATTGTTAATTCATGATGATAAATTATACTATGAACTTAAAAATGCATCTTCCGATTTGGATGATTTACTTTTAGACATTAAAAATAATCCCAAACGTTATGTACGTTTTTCTGCTTTCGACTTCGGAAAAAAAATAATCATCAATCAAACTGATTCAATACCGAAAGATGAATAAAGACCAAGTTTTGCAAAAAATAATGCAATTAAGAAATAATCTATCCAAGCATAACTATAATTATTATGTTCTTTCTCAGGCTGTTATATCCGATTATGAATATGATATGATGATGAAAGAATTAGAAACACTCGAAAAACAATTTCCGGAATTTGATGATGCAAATTCTCCCACAAAACGTGTCGGAAATGATTTGTCAAATACTTTCACACAAGTTGAACACGAATATCCTATGCTTTCTTTGGGAAATACCTATAATATTAATGAGCTGAATGATTTTGATAAACGAATTAAAAATATTATCGATTCTGACACACCTTTTATATATACCTGTGAATTAAAATTTGACGGTACCGCAATAAGTATAAAATACAAAAACGGTAAATATTTTCAAGCCGTTACCCGAGGCGACGGTTTAAAAGGTGATGATGTAACCGAAAATGTCCGTACCATTCGCTCAATTCCGCTTAAACTGCAAACTAACGATTATCCTGACGAATTTGAAGTAAGGGGAGAAATAATTATGCCGCATAAAGTTTTCGAACGCTTAAATGCAGAACGTGAAGACATCGGAGAAACACCGTTTGCTAACCCGCGAAATGCAGCATCGGGAACGCTGAAAATGAAAAGTTCAGCAATTGTCGCAAAACGAAATCTTGATGCCTTTTTATATTTTATGCTCGGTAAAAATCTTCCTTCGGATTCACATTACCAAAATCTGCAAAACCTAAAAAAATGGGGTTTTAAAATTTCAGATGATATAAAACAAGCAAAAAACATTAACGAAGTTTTTGAATTTATAAACTATTGGGATACAGAACGTAACAATTTAGAATATGATATTGACGGTGTCGTAATAAAAGTTGATTCTAAAGAGTTGCAAGAAGAACTCGGAATGACAGGAAAATCACCGCGTTGGGCAATATCCTATAAATTTAAAGCCGAACGTGTTGCTACAAAACTGCTTAACATAACTTACCAAGTAGGGAGAACCGGAGCAATTACACCTGTCGCAGATTTAAAACCGATACAATTAGCAGGAACCACTGTAAAACGAGCATCATTACATAATGCCGATATTATTAAAGAACTTGATGTAAGAATCGGAGATACCGTTTTAGTAGAAAAAGGCGGCGAAATTATTCCTAAAATTGTCGATATTGATATTGAAAAAAGACCTGCCGGACTGTCTGAAACAAACTATATTGAAAACTGTCCCGCTTGCAAACATCCGCTTATACGAAAACAAGACGAAGCCAAACATTATTGTCCGAACGAATATGCCTGTCCTCCGCAAATTAAAGGAAAAATTGAGCACTTTGTCAGTCGTAATGCAATGAATATTAACTGCGGAGAAGCAACGATTAATGCCCTTTACGAAGCCGGATTTATTAAAAATATTGCAGATTTATACGAACTTACTTTTGAACAAGTATATTCTTTAGAAGGCTTTAAAGAAAAATCAGCAAAAAATTTACTCGAAAGCATTCAAAAATCAAAAAACATTCCTTTTGAGAACGTTTTATTTGCCGTAGGTATTCGTTATGTCGGAAATATCACGGCAAAAGTGTTGGCAAAAAATCTTAAGAACATCAGCAATTTACAAAAAGCCGATTTTGAAGAATTAATTGCAGTTGATGAAATAGGAGATAAAATTGCCGAAAGTATTATTGATTTTTTCAAGAATGACCATAATCTGAAAATCATTGAGCGATTAAAAAGTTACGGTTTGCAATTTGAAATTTCCGAAGATAATCAAGTTGATAATAAACTAAACGGAGCAAAAATTGTTATTTCCGGCACATTTAAAAATCATTCGAGAGACGAATTAAAAAAATTAATTGAACAATACGGCGGAAAAAATACAAGTTCGGTATCAAAAAGTACCGATTTTTTTCTTGCCGGAGAAAATGTCGGTCCGTCAAAACTTGAAAAAGTTGAGAAATTCGGAATTAAAAAAATATCGGAAAATGAATTCATTAATATGATAAATAAATAAGGAATTTTCAAAAATCCGTATTATTTTGTAATATTGTATTATAAACAAAAACAAAACAGTGAGTTTAAAAGATTTTATAATTTCGAAAAACATTAACCGCAGCCGGCGAAATGTTGAATTTCATAATTTTGAAACAGCAAAAAATATTGCAATTCTTTATTGTATAAGAAATAAAGACGATTTCGAACGTATCAAGAATTTCGCTAAAAAATTATCACAAAAAGGAATTAATATCAGCACCTTAGCATATGTTCCTAAAACTGAAGATATAGGAAATATATATTTCGGGCAGGGAAATAATAATTTTTTTTCGGAAAAACATATTACTAAATTCGGAAAAATAAAAGAAGTATGCATAACCGAATTTATAAATAAAGAAAATGATATTTTGATTAATTTATGTACGGAAAACAGTTTCTATACCGAATATATTTTTGCACTCTCAAAAGCGAAATTTAAAGTTTCAGGTATCATTGATTGTAAATATTCCGATTTAAATATCAACTATAAGAAAACTCACAATCCCGACTTTTTAGCCGACCAAATAATGTACTATTTAAGCACCATAAAACAAGCGTAAAAAATAAAAAATGCAAAACAAACTAAAAGGAACCGGAGTTGCAATGGTAACCCCATTCAGAGAAGACGACAGTATTGACTTCAATGCACTCAAAAGACTTACAGAACATATCGTAACCGGCGGCGTTGAATTTCTGGTAATAATGGGAACAACCGGAGAAAATCCCACGCTTTCCGTGCAAGAACAAGAAGCAATATTAAATTATGTCGTTGAAATTTCCGAAAAAAAATTACCGATTATTTTCGGCATCGGAGGCAATAACACGCAAGCCGTAATAAATCGAATAAAAAATACGGATTTCACTAATATTGACGCAATACTCTCAGCTGCACCTTATTATAACAAACCCACACAAAAAGGTTTATATATTCATTACAAAAGTATAGCAAGTGCTTCGCCTGTTCCGGTTATTTTATATAATGTTCCGGGAAGAACTTCGGTAAATATTTCGACAGAAACTACTTTAAAACTTGCAAACGATTTTGAAAACATTATTGCAATTAAAGAAGCATCGGGAAATTTTAATCAAGTAATGCAAATTTTAAAAAATAAACCTGAAAATTTCACAGTCCTTTCCGGAGACGACACATATACCCTGCCCTATATAACACTGGGAATGGAAGGTGTAATTTCCGTTACTGCAAATGCTTATCCGAAAGAATTCTCCGATATGGTAAGAGCTGCATTGAAACAAGATATTAATACTGCACAAACACTGCATTATAAATTACTTAACCTTACAAATGCTTTATTTTCGGAAGGCAATCCGGGAGGTATTAAAGCCGCATTGGAAATATTAAATATTTGCAAAAAATATGTACGATTACCTTTGGCATCTGTGAGCCGTGAAACTTATAATAAAATTGAAATTTTAATGAAAAACATATAAATACACAAAAAGAAACGATACAAAATAATAAAAACATCTGCCAAAAGACTATTTAACAATCGGTTATACTGCGAGTTATGAGAGACTGACATTGGTACTAATAATAATAAATAATCCTGATGAAAGAAAATAAAATAATAATTATTAATTCGACAGTTTTGTATATCATTGCGTTCTTACTAACAACAATAATACATGAATTTGGTCATGCTGTTACAGGACTTTTAAATGACAGCAAACCAATTCTTCACAATAATTATGTTGATTATCTTGCTATTAATCAATTATCAACTTTCCGAAAAATATCAATCTCCTTAGCCGGCCCGTTAGTAAGTCTTATACAAGGTTTATTAATAGGATTATTGTATTTACGAATAAAAAAACAAACACTTTGTAAACTTTTTTTGTTATGGTTTTCAATATTGGGTTTTTCTAACTTTTTCGGATATTTAATGACAGGACCTATATTTCAAGCAGGAGATATAGGTAAAGTTTTTTCTCTTATGAATGTACCGATAGCAGCACAAATTATTATTGCAGTTATCGGAGCTGCCGTTTTAATATATATAGCTTATAAACTTACAATTCCGTTTTTGCAATTCAGCTATAAAAAAGAATGGACAGCTGACCCGAAATCAAAAAAAAATTTCTCATTTAATATTATTATACTTCCTTGGATTATAGGGTCAGTAATTGTAACAATTTTATATTTTCCCGTAATAGCTGTTGTAAGTATAATTTATCCGATAACAAGCGGTATGATTTTTATTGTTCCTTGGAAACATTCAAAACGAATTAATAATATAAAAACATCAGGAAACAGTAAAATTGGTGAGTATTCAGTTTTGTTATATGTTTCAATGATTATTTTAATATTAATTTATAAATTTATTCTCGCTCCCGGAATAGTTTTATAACAAAACTAAAAAAATCGAACAGACAGAGCTGACTGCCAAACAGAATTCGGATACGCTTCTCCTGTTTTACACATTAGGACACCCTAAAAAATTATTAATAATTTCGTATAATTCGGTTTGTTCCTCGTTCATTTTTAATATTTGAGATTTTGTATGTTTTGAATCCGGCAATGTGTATGTAGGGCTTGCTGAAAAGCTCACAGGTGCATTAGATTTCAAGTTTCTCGTTTGAAGTCGTATATAAATACTGAGAAATAAGAGAAATTTGAAAGATGGTGTGCCTGTGGGCAGTTAAAATATTTTACACAAGTGCGAGGAAATAGTGTGAAATGAACTAAAAACCTTGCACTTGTATATGTAAATAACCTTATAAATAACTGAAACACAAAGATATTAGCGTTTTTCAGCAAGCCTTATGTAAGTTCATACATATTGTGTGTAAGTTCCGAAGCCTTTTTTAGCGATAATGACGATTTTTCTTTATATAACACACGTTCAATCTCTTTGTAAACAGAATATGCCGTAAATTCCGGAACCAATAGTTTCAACAACTTTATACTTCCCTCCTGTTTTGGAAATTATTTGAACAGAAAAACTTTCGGATTTATTTTTCTTTTTTCGTAAAAACATAGAGCAAATATAAAACGGGACACCCAATTTTCAAAACCACCCCCTATAAACAAAGGGATACAGAGCATTTTTCAAAACACAAAGTAAAACAGGTGATATGAACATTACATATTATCATAAACCTAAAAAATATGTCTTCTCTGATTCAAAATTAAGAAACGAATATTTTTTTTCGAGAAATTTAATTTCATTTAAAGCCGCAATAATAAACTTTTTTGATTGTTCAGTTTGTGAATTAAAAATACGGTGAGATTTCATTTGATTAATTCTCTGAACATTTTCTGAAATTTTAATTGTTTCATCATCAAAAAATGTTTGTTCAAAAAAATTAAAAATATATTCGACGGCAGTATTATTCGGATGTACTAAATCTGAATCATAAAACCTGTAATCACGCAAATCATCAATTAATATTTCATAGGCAGGAAAATAGTAAACACCGGAATTTTGTTTGCAAATATTATTAACAGCTATTCTTAAAATTGATTTACTCAAAAAATTCTCGGAAAATCCGTCTTTCAGATGTCTCACAGGACTTACTGAAAAAATAATTTTTAAATTGTTATTTTTTAATCTTATTTTCTTGATAAGAGCATTAAAACTCTTTACAATTTCATTCTCCGTCAATAATCTTTCAGTAAATTCTTTTCCGGGAATTTTATGACAATTAGCTACAATTTCTTTTGATTTAATAAATTCATAAACCCAAGCAGTTCCTAATGTAATAAAAAGAAACTCGGAGTTATAAATAATCCTGTGTGCTTCCGTAATTGAATGATTTATATTGTTAAGCACCTTTTGTTTGTCAGTATCGGAAAATTTTCCGTGATGCGAAAAACTGTGCCAATATTCATTAAAAAAAAACAAATCATCGTCTGCATATTCTTTTTTATCCGCGATAAAATCTAATGACTGAGCAAGTGAAACCGGATTATAAATAATCCCGAACGGATTTATATTAATTTTAAACTTCAGTTGTTTTAATATATTACCGATATTTTCTGTAAAACAGGAACCGACAAACATTATATCAGATTGATAATGAATGTGAAAATCAAAAGATTGCGATTTAATTTCGGTTCTGAATGTACTGGTATTCATAATTTGTTTTTTCAAAGATATGAAATTACTTTTAATTGATACAATTTGAAATATTTGAATATATTTATATATTTGTGTTATAAAAATTTAAAAGTTCAATGAAAAAATTTGTATTTTTTTTAATCGGTATTTTTATTATTTCAACACTGAATGCCCAAAAAATCAGTAAACGAAATGACCCGTTCAGCAATTTAGACAAATCAACAATAAAAACAGGTTTATTATATGAAAAAATTAAACTTCCTGTTTCAAAATTAACAATATATACGGCAAATAATAATGAATTTATAAAAAATCCGAAAGAATGGAGAGAAATTCTCGGTGAATTAAAACAAGCAAGTTTCGACAAAAAATTTCCTGATGTAATAGTTTTAAAACAGAATATAAAGCCAAAAATTCGACAAAATATTTTTCCCGTAGGTATTATTAACTTCCAATATAACAGTTTTAAAAAAAATGCTTTAAAAAACGGATTAATTAAAGTTGTTAATGATAAAATTATTGCTGAAAAAGAAAATATTTATGATTTAAACAATGTTTTCAGTGTTTCACTTATTGACACAAAAGAATATACCGGTAAAAATATAACTTACGATTTTTCTTCGCAATACTATTTTTCAAATTATAATAAAAAGCCTGATTATATTAATGCAGATTTTAACGACGGAAAAGGATTTCAAAAAATAAAGTTAAATGATAAAATAAACATACGATATAAATCTGACGGAATAAAAAAAATAAAAATAAACCTCATCTTTAATTCCGGAAAAATATTTTCAAGCGGATTTAAAGTAAAAATAAGCACACCGAAAATGCCGACACCCGATGAAACTTGGACAAATTATACTGCTGACATTCCTTATAACGGTTCTGCGGCACAAGGAGAAGTCGGAATATTTTTCGGAAACGGAAACAGTGATTTTACTCGTCCCGTAATTATTGTTGACGGTTTTGACCCGGGAGACACCAGAGATATTGCCGGATTATGGGACATAGCAAATCAACAAAATATGGTTGAGAATTTACTTGCTGAAGGTTACGATTTTGTTATAACAAATTTCTACGGAGGCGATGATTATATTCAACGCAATGCAATGCTTGTTGTAAAGTTAGTGCAAGACATTAACGCTCGTATGACGGCAGCCGGAACTATGAAACAGGCAAATCAAATTGTTGTTATCGGTCCGAGTATGGGCGGATTAATTACACGTTATGCCATAAGATATATGGAACAAAATAATATTCCGCATAATATCAGGAATTGGATTTCATTTGATTCTCCGCAAAAAGGTGCAGATATTCCTTTGGGACTTCAACATTGGGTTCGCTTTTTTGCACAAGAAGCAGATGTTGAAAGTGCACAAGAAGCTCTCACGGCATTATCAGGTCCGGCGGCAAAACAAATGCTGATATATCATTATACGGCAACAAGCGGCAATACGGCAAAGCCAAATACGATGTTCAATTCTTTTTACAATGAACTTAACACTATGGGATTTCCGCAACAAACACGAATTGTTTCAATTGCAAACGGAAGCGGTTACGGAAACGGACAAGCTTTCGCACCGGGAGAACAGGTTATCAGGTATCATTACAGAAGTTGGATAGTAGATTTAGACGGAAATGTTTGGGCTGTTCCTAATCAAACCTACACAAGAATTTTTAACGGATTATATGATACTGCACTGCCTTTTGACGAAGTTAATGAAAATATTTATGTTAATAATACCCTTCCTTATGACGGTGCACCAGGAGGTTCACGCGGTACATTCGGCGAAATGGATGCCATCGATCCCGGTTACGGAGATATTATTGCTTATTACGACGACCATGCTTTTATTCCTTCAATAAGCTCGCTTTGTATTCAAAATACCGAAAATCCTTATTTTAATGTAAATGCAAATATAAATTCAATTGTTACTCCTTTTGATAAAATATACTATCCATCTGAAAATCAAGAACATGTAACAATAACGCCTGAATCGTATAATTGGTTTTATCATGAAGTTATTAATTTCGCACCGATTTTTACTTCTGCACCTTTAACAGAAATATATGAAGACAGCACTTATTACTATGTTTTAAGTTCAAGTGATGAAAATGAATGGAATGTTTTAACCTATGAACTTATAAGTAAACCGGACTGGCTTAGTTTTAATGCTGAAAACGGAATTTTTAGCGGAACTCCGGTTAATGAAGATGTCGGAGTATATACTGTTTCCGTTAAAGTTTCCGACGGTTTAGATGAGAGTATTCAAACTTTTACCATTAATGTAATCAATACAAATGATGCTCCCGTTTTTACATCAAATCCGCCTGAAACCGTTGATGAAGACAGCCCGTATTCATATACTCTTACGGCAACAGACGAAGACCCGACAAATGACATTTTGACCTTCTCGGCTGTTAATATTCCGGATTGGCTTAATTTTGACCAAAATACGGCAACTCTTTCAGGAACTCCGCTGAACGAAGATGTAGGAGAAAATAATATAACATTAAAAGTAAACGACGGCACGGTTGATGTTTTTCAAACTTTTACAATTACCGTAAACAACACCAATGATGCTCCCGTTTTTACATCAAATCCGCCTGAAACCGTTGATGAAGACAGTCCGTATTCATACACTCTTACGGCAACAGACGAAGACCCGACAAATGATATTTTAACTTTTTCAGCCGTTGACATTCCGGA